>JBKJTE010000310.1:0-13828 GCA_046590495.1 Gemmatimonas sp.
CCCAGCCCCCAATCCCCAGCCCCCAATCCCCAGCCCCCTTCTGTCGCCCTCCTTCGGCCAGCCCGTATATTCCGCGTCCCATGGCCGAGTCCCCTGTTCCGCTGCTCCGCGCGCACGCGCGCCACGCTCCATTCAATGCCCGAGGACTCGCCGCACACGCGGCTACACTCGTCGACGCCGCAGGCATGAAGCCGACGAATGCGTCGGCGCGTGCCATGCCCAGCGCGCGTGCCGTCCGCTTCTATGTCGCGAATGGTCTGCTCGATCGTCCCGAGGGCGCAGGCACGGCTGCGACGTACGGCTATCGTCACCTGCTGCAGCTCCTCGCGATCAAAATCCGTCAGCGTGAAGGTCAGACGCTCGACTCGATCAAGACAGAGATGCGCGACGTTACCGGCGACGCGCTCGAACGGCGCGTTGCGGCTTCACTCGCTCCCGCCCTCACGCTGCAACTCGATCCAATCGTGGCGCGTGAGGCTGGCAGCACGGCGTCCTGGCGGCGCGTCGCAATTGCGGATGGTGTGGAGCTGCATGTGCGCGACGATTCTCCGGCCGCACGCGACGATCTGATCGTCGCCATGCGCGAGACGCTCCGCGGTACCTTGGGCCGCAACGATTTCGGGAGCTGAACCCACCCTCGGGTGACGTTGTTTCGCTCCCGAACGCGCGCTGCACGGTGCCGCCAAAGCTCGTCGGCGAGTATCCATTGATGGTGCATCTCCACCGCCCGGAAATTCGGGCGCCATCATCTCCCAGAATGTCCGCATGACGTATCGCGTACTTGTAACGGACGACGTTGATCCAGAAGGCGTAGCTCTGCTCGTCGCCGAGCCGGAACTCATTGTCGATGAGGTGCCGACGCTCCCCAAGGACGAGCTGTTGCGACGCATCCCCGACTACGACGCGATCGTCGGTCGGAGCGCGACGCGCATCTCTGCGGAGCTGTTGCAACACGCGAAGAAGCTTCGTGTCGTCGGTCGCGCCGGAGTCGGTGTCGACAACATCGCACTCGATGTCGCGACGTCCCTTGGCGTCGCGATCATCAACGCACCGGCCGGCAACACGATCGCCGTTGCAGAGCTCTTTTTCGGCGCGGTGATCGGGATGCTCCGACAGTTGCCGCAGGCATCGCAGAGCATGACCGAAGGGCGCTGGGATCGCGCCCTCTTTCTTGGTCGGGAGCTCAAGGGCAAGACGCTCGGTATCGTGGGACTCGGTCGCATCGGCAGTGAAGTGGCGACGCGTGCACATGCATTCGGTATGCAGGTTGTTGCGTACGATCCATACATAGCAGACGAACGCTTCACAGCGTTACGGGTGCGTCGTGCAGCGACGCTCGATACGCTGATCGCCGAGTCGAATATCCTGACGATTCATACGCCACTGACTGACGAAACACGTGGCATGATCGGCAAGCGTGAACTCGGTCGGTTGCCGGCGCGTTCGGTGGTGGTGAACATGGCGCGTGGTGGTATCGTCGACGAAGCCGCACTGCTCGCGGCGCTCGAAGCCGATCAGCTGCGGGGGGCCGTCATCGACGCCTTCTCGGTGGAGCCGCTCGCGGCTGACAGTCCGTTACGCAAGGCGCCGAATCTGCTGCTCACGCCGCACTTGGGTGCGAGCACAGTCGAAGCACAGCGGAATGTTGCACGTGATGTGTGCATCGCGGTTCGCGACGCACTGCTGCACAAGGATCTTTCGCGTTCCATCAACGTTGCGGCCGGCAGCGACGGTTGGGCAGATTTGCAGACGGCCATGCTCGTTGCGCGTCGTGCTGCGGCAGTTGCGCGCGCGGTGCTGGCCGATCAGGGGATGCGCGCAGTGCGTCGTCTTGCGCTGCGTGTCGGTCCGGATCTCGCCCACGGTTCGCAGGCGCTGCTCGCAGCCGCTGCCGCCGGTGTACTCGAGGGCGTGATCGAAAGCGATCGTCTGAATCTGATCAACGCACGCAGCCTCGCTGAAGCGCGTGGCATCGAGCTGACGGTCGGCGAGTCGAATGAACTCGGCAACGGTCGCGCGGTCGAAGTCGCGCTGTCGGGCGGCATGCAGCAGCTCGCCGTGGCCGGATTTGCGCCTGAAGGGAGCACGCCGCGGCTCACGCGCATCGGTTCATTCCATGTCGATGTGAATCCGAAAGAGACGTTGCTCATTCTCACCAACAAAGATGTTCCCGGTGTCATCGGACGGGTCGGAACGCTGCTCGGTGAACGCCACGTGAACATCGCCGAGTATCACCAGGCGCGTTTGGCGCAGGGTGGCGATGCCTTGGCGGCCGTGTCGGTCGACGGAAACGTGGATGAAGCGACGCGTCGCGCATTGCTCGAACTTCCCGATGTCGTGTCGGCAAGCATTGTGCACTTTCGGACCGACTGATCCGCATGGCTGGCACACTCGCGGTTGACGCTGGAACGCTGATGCGCACCGATGTCGTGCGTGATTCCGACGTGCGCAAGGCGTATGCGCGCGATGCATCCGGGCTGGAGTTGATTCCCGAAGGCGTCGTGCGTCCGTCGTCGACTGAAGAGATGATCGAATTGCTGCGGGAAGCGAACGCCGATGGCACCGCGGTGACAGCTGCAGGGATGCAGTCCAGCACGACCGGCGCGTCAATCACGGATGTCGGTGTGTTGTTGTCGCTGCGTGCCCTCAACACCATCCACGACGTCGACACCGACGCGCGATCGGTGCGCGTCGGCGCCGGTGCAGTCGTGGCAGACGTGCGTCGTGCGGCAGAAGCGGCCGGGCTGTTGTTCACGCCGGATCCGACCAGCGAAGAAGAGTGCACCGTTGGCGGCGCGATTGCCTGCAACGCGTCGGGTGCACGTTCACTGCGGTACGGTGCGACCGGTCCGCATGTCCGCGCGCTCAAGGTGCTACTGGCGAACGGCGACCTGCTCGACTTGCGACGCCCCGCACTTGAAAAGAACACCGTCGGCTACCCGATCGCGCACGATCCCGTCGATTGGTTCATCGGCAGCGAAGGCACACTCGGCGTCGTCGTCGAAGCAGAACTTGGATTGCTGCCGCTGCCCGCGCAGGTGCTTGGTCTCGCCATTCCATTCGTGACTGAAGCCGACGCGTTGGCGTTTGTCGTTGCGGCACGTCGATCGGCAAATGTGTTTCCGCGCTGTCTCGAATTCTTTGATGTGCGCGCACTGACCATCGCGCGCAACGCGGAAGGCAGCGCCGGTTGGGCGGGTGATGCGCAGGCGATGGTGTACGTCGAAGAGACGGGCGCGGTCGAATCCGGCGCAGACGATGAGTTGCCGCTCGATGCGTGGCTCACTCTCGCGGAAGCGCACAACGCACTGGCGAGCGACATCCGCGTCTACGATGCGCCGGCACCGCTGCGTGAAGCGCGTCGCATGCGTCACGCAGTCCCGGCCACGATGAACGAGCGCGGTGCCGCATGTCGTCCGGCCGGTGGGCGCAAAGTCTCGACCGACTGGGCGGTGCCGTACCCGCGACTGGCCGAAGCGCTGCGCACGGCGCGCGCGCTCGCCGATGCGGCACGCATAGAGCAAGCAGTCGCCTATGGACACGCCGGCAACGGACATCCGCATCAGAATTTCATCGCGCATGACGCGGCAGAGTTGCAGCGCATCGAAGCCGTGGTTGCTGCAACATTGCGCGAGGTCGTGGCGATGGGCGGCACTGTCGCCGCGGAACACGGGATCGGCAAGATCAAGCGCAAATGGCTGCCCTTGCAGGCGAGCGACGCGCAGCAGCGCGTCATGCGTGCGCTCAAGCGCGAGTTCGATCCATTCGGAATTCTTGCACCCGGAAACGTGCTGTGACGCTGACCAAATCACCTGCGCGGTTCGCCTCCGTCGTGCTCGACGTCGATTCCACCCTCACCTCGCTCGAAGGGATCGACTGGCTCGCATCGCTGCGCGGTGACGATGTGGCGCGCGAAGTCGCAGCGCTGACTGATCGCGCGATGGCCGGCGACGTGTCGCTCGAGGCGGTGTATGCGGAGCGTTTGTCGATCATTCGTCCGACACGCGACGAAATCGCGCTGCTTGCGCGCGCCTACATCCGTGAAGTGCAGCCCGGTGCACGAGCGTTGTGCGCCGTGCTTTCCGCATCCGGGAGCGAAGTCCGGTTGCTCAGTGGCGGCCTGCGCGACGCGATCATTCCGTTCGCGGAGTATCTCGACATTCCCGCATCGCGTGTACACGCCGTGACTGTGCAGTACGACGGAGACGGTCGCTACGCATCGCTCGACGGCGTGCAGCCGCTTGCTACGCAGCGGGGCAAGCCGGCGACGCTCCACGCCCTCGGCCTCGCGCGCCCGCTCGTGATGGTTGGTGATGGTTCAACCGATGCGGCCGTGCGCGGAATCTCCGACACCTTCATCGCGTACACCGGTGTCGCGCGTCGCGTGAGTGTCGTTGCGGTCGCCGACGCCGAAGCGCGTGACTATTCCGAACTGCACGACCTGCTGCTCAAGGGTGAACCGTGAACGCGCATGTCACGAACCCGAACGTCGCGGCGCCGTTCGGCACTTTCTTTCTGCCCGGTCCGACAGAAGTGCGTCGCGAAGTGCTCGAGACCATGCTCGCACCGATGTTACCGCATCGCGGCGCAGACTTTGAAACGATGTTCGCGCGCATTGTCGAGTCACTGAAGCCGATATTTCGAACCACGCGCCCGGTGTACGTGAGCACGTCATCGGCGACGGGATTCATGGAGATGGCGGTGCGCTGTTCGCCACCGGGTGCGATTCTGTCATTGGTGAACGGTGCGTTCTCGGAACGCTTTGCCGACATAGCCAAGTCGTGCGATCGCGACGTGACCGTGTTGCAGGCCAAGTGGGGTGATGTCGTTTCGCTTGATCAGGTGGAAGCCGCGCTGCGTGCAAAGCGCTACGTCGCGCTCACTGTCGTGCATTCGGAAACGAGCACGGGCGCGCTCACGTCGCTCGAACCGCTGGCCAGGCTCGCGCGCGAGCACGACGTGCTCATACTCGTGGACAGTGTGACCGGTATTGCCGGCGCACCGGTCGAGACCGACGCATGGGATCTCGATGTCGTGCTCACCGGCTCGCAGAAATCGCTTGCACTTCCGCCGGGACTGGCCTTCGCGGCGGTCAGTGAACGCTTTCTCGAACACGCGGCACAGGCGACGGCACGTGGTCGCTACTTCGACGTGCTCGAGTTCGAGCAGTACGCAAAGAAGAATCAGACGCCGAACACGCCGGCAGTGTCATTGCTGTACGCGACACTCTTTCAGTGCGAAACGATCGCACGTGATGGAATTGAGTCCCGTTGGGCGCGCCACGAAGCGATGCGCCAGGCAACGCAGTCGTGGGTGGTGCGCACGCGCGAGCAACTCGCAATCCCGCTCTGCATCACTGCCCTCGAAGGGATACGTTCGCCGACCGTCACCGCTGTTGCGCTGCCGCCAACGATTGCCGGCGATGCGCTCGTGAAGGCTGTCGCCGACCGTGGTTTTGTCATTGGTGGCGGCTACGGAAAAACCAAGGCGACCGCGTTTCGCATCGGACACATGGGCGATCACACGCTCGCTGGACTCGCCCACTGTCTCGACGCCGTGTCCGACGCGCTGGAGTCGCTCAAGCCGTAGCGGCAACACACACACGCATTTCGTCCGAGTCTCACGCAGCCGTCGACATCGACGCGCGCAGCCAGGAGCAGCGATGGATTTCACGGACAAGTTGGTCGTGATCACAGGTGTCGGCCGAGCAGGGCAGGTGGGCGAAGCTCTTGCACTCGGCTTTGCGCAGCGTGGCGCGACACTCGCACTGCTCGACCTGCAACAGACGGAAGTTGAGGCACGTGCCGCAACGCTTCGCGCCGCTGGCTATACCGTCTCGACGCATGTCGCCAACCTCGCTGATGCGGCGGCCGCGAAGGCCGCTGCGGCTGAGGTCATCGCCGCAACGCAGGATCGTTTTGGCGGCGCGGTGCATGCGGTCGTCTGCGCGGCAGGCGGATTCGGCATGACTGGCCCGCTCGACGAAAGCGATCCGGACGGCTGGCGCAAACAGTTCGTCATCAACGCCGACACCGCATATGGCGCTACGCGCGCGTTCCTCCCGGCCGTGCGCGTGGGAAAGGGCGCGTTTGTCTACTTCGGCTCCACCGCCGCACTCCCCGGCGGCAGCGCCGGCGGCATGGCGGCCTATGCCGGCGCCAAGGGCGCAGTGCTCGCCATCATGCACGCCGTCGCTGACGACGAACGCGATCATGGTGTGCGCGCCAACGCTGTCGTTCCCACCGCGGTCCGCACCGCCGCAAACCTCAGCAGCATGGGCGACACGACACGTTACGTCGAACGCGAATCCGTTGCCGACGTCGTCGCCTTTCTGTCGAGCGATCTCGCGCGGAATATCTCGGGGCAGGCGATCCTGCTCGCGTAGTCGTCCGGGCAGGGCTCGATTTCCCTCCCTCCGCTAGCGCCACCGCCGCAGCCAACACACCTTCCACCCCTGATGACACTCGCTGCACGAAGGCGACCCGCAGTTCGCGGGGTGATTCTCGATCGTGCTCTCGAGGAATTGCCCCTGTTCCGCCTGAGTGATTCGGCGGACGATACGCCCGTTTCGTTCATCGCGGACAACGGCGGGCGTTGGCGCGTCATCCCTACTGCCGGCGATCGGTTGCCCGGCACGTTCGACCAGGACGTCTACGTCGAGATCCTACATCGCTACGCCGAGATGGGTGCGCCCGCAGATGGCGCGGTCACCTTCACGCTGCATGCATTCCTGCGTTCGATGGGGCGCCGAGCCGACGGTCGCACCTACGAACAACTGCGCGGCGCGCTCGCGCGGCTCGAGCGCACGACGCTGGAATCGGTCGGCGCTTACTGGTCGGCAACAACCGGGAATGCCGACGTGAGCTTCACCGTGCTCACCGCCGTCGCCGTGCAGCGCCGACGCGTGGCCGATCGCGAGCAGCTGCATCTCTTCGGCAATCTCGCGACCGGCGAGCCTGGCGATGCGCGCGTCATCATTTCGCCAACTGTTCGGGCCAACCTCGTTGCGCGTCACACAATCACGCTGTCGACCTCGCGGTATCACGCGCTTTCGTCCCCGGTCGCGCGCCGCCTGTACCGAATGCTCGAGGTGGCCAGAGCAGACGGTCGGGTTTCGTGGCGCGTTCCGCTCGAACGACTGGCCGAACAACTTCCACTGACACAACGTTATCCATCACACCTGCAACGCGTCCTACAGCCAGCACACGAGATGTTGCTCAGTGCTGGCCTCGTCCGCGACATCGGTATCCGGCAGTACGATCGGGTCTGGCAGGTTGACTACGTGCTCGGCTCTCGCCCACGCGAAGAGCCCTGAGCGTGGGCTTGGTTTTTCGCCGATGCGGAACGTCGCTCGGTGCCGCGCGTACGAAGTCGTACGGTTTCCTGATATACCTCCTTTGCGAGCTGCCGCATGACACGCACCCGTAAGGCCGCGTTGGCCAGTCTTCTCCTCGTTCCGGTTCTCGCGGGCGGCTTTGCGCTGCAGGCGCGAACCACGAGAGGCGGCGCCCAGCTTCTCGATCAGGTTCTCACCTTCGTCGCGCTGCGCTACGTCGACACGCTCGACGCTCAGGCGCTGTACGAAAAGGCGGCCCGCGGTCTCGTGAAGGAGCTCAACGACCCGTACACCGAGCTTTTTTCGCCGAAGCAGCTCGAAGAGTTCGCGCGAAGCACCAGCGGCCGCTACGCCGGACTTGGCATGGAAATCTCGAAGGTCGGCGATTGGGTGACGATCAACAAAGTCTTCCCCAATTCTCCGGCTGAATCACGCGGTGTGCAGGAAGGCGATCGCATCTTCGCCGTCGACACGTTCTCTGCACGCGGCTGGAACACGCAGCAGGCGCAGAACAAGTTGCTCGGCCCGGTCGGAAGCGCCGTCACCGTACAGTTCGCGCGCCCGGGTGTCCCGCAGCCGATCAAGCTCGATTTCAAGCGCGCTGAAATCCACGTGCCCGCTGTACCGTACGCGATGATGATCGATCCCGCGGTCGGCTACGTGCCGCTCACGCGCTTCAGCGAACAGACAACCCACGATATCGCCGAGTCGGTGGTGTCACTGCGAAAGAAGGGCGCGAAGGGAATCATCATCGACCTGCGCAACAATCCCGGCGGCATTCTCGACGAAGCGTTCAACATGTCCAACCTCTTCCTGCCCAAGGGCAAGGAGCTGTTGAGCGTGCGGGGTCGCGGTGAGTTCCAGAAGTTCGTGGCCAACAACGAACCGCTGGCGTCTGACATTCCGCTCGTCCTTCTCGTTGACGGATACTCGGCGTCGGCATCCGAAATTGTCGCCGGTGCACTGCAGGACTACGATCGCGCGCTCGTTCTCGGCACGACGTCGTTCGGCAAGGGACTCGTGCAGAGCGTTTACAATCTCGATGGCGGCTACGCACTCAAGATCACGACCGGCAAGTGGTACACGCCGTCGGGTCGCTCCATTCAGAAGGAGCGCAAGTTCAACGACAACGGTCAGTTTGTCGAAGTGATGCCGGACTCGATCGAAACGGACTCGGCACGCAAGGCCAAGCCCGTCTACAAGTCGTTGAACAATGGACGCACGCTGTACGGCGGTGGAGCGATCACGCCGGACGTCTACGTTTCGGCCGATACCATCAGCAGTCAGGAACAGAAGCTCGCTCGCGAGATCATCCCCAAGTCGAACGAGTTCTTCACGCTGATCAGCGAGTTCGCCCTCGAGCAGAAAGGGAAGGTCAAGTCCGACTTCACGTACGAGCCGGCGTGGCGCGACGAGATCTACAAGCGTCTGACCGATAAGGGTGTGAAGATCGAACGCGCGACGTATGACGCCGGTGTTACGTACGTCGACCGTCAGGTCGAGATGCGCATCGCCCGTGTCGCGTTCGGCGACACCACCATGAAGCGTCACGAACTCCGCGACGACAACCAGCTGCGCAAGGCGATCGAACTGCTCCGCAAGAGCACGACGCAGAAGGACGTCTTTGCTGCCGCGGCCCTCATGCCGAGCACGACCAAGCCGTCGATCGCCGGCCGGGGCACTCCGGGCAAATAGCCCGGCCCAGCTGCAAAAGTTTGAACGACGCCCGGATCGCGACACTGCGACTCCGGGCGTCGTTTTTCGCTGGACAGAGCCCGGTTGGGACGAGTGCGTAATCGTCCGGATTGCCGAGTTGGGTTGGGGTGTCTACGGTTAGGGGCATGCGCCTAAACCCGTCCGTTGCTCCCTCCTCCCGCGCGTTTCTCGTTGGTGTCGCGCTGGCTGCCGCTGCTTTCTCCGCCGGCTGTAGCCGCGCCCCCAGCGCCTCCGTTGGCGCGTCTCAGGGCGAGTCTCAGGGGATCGCACTCACCATGGTGGCCCCGGAGGCCGGTGAGCGCCATTTCGCCAACATCCGCCAGCTGACCGATGGCGGCGAGAACGCGGAGGCGTATTTCAGCGCTGACGGTCAATGGATCACTTTTCAGTCCACACGCGACGGTCGGACGTGCGATCAGCAGTACGTCATGCGTCCCGATGGTTCAGGGATCACCAAGGTGTCGGTGGGCGGCAAGACCACCTGCGGCTGGTTCCTCCCCGGCAGCAAGCGACTCTTTTTTGGCTCGACCCACGCGGCGGATACGATTTGCCCAGTCAGGCCTGATCCGTCCAAGGGGTATGTGTGGGGGATCGACCCGTTCGACATTTACACCGTCGGCCGGGACGGCAAGGACCTCCGTCGGCTGACGAATTACGGCGTTTACACGGCCGAAGGGGTGCTGTCCCCTGACGGTAAGCGCATCGTCTTCACGTCGCTCAAGGGCGGGGACCTCGACATCTACACGATGAATGTCGATGGCACCGACGTGAAGCAACTGACGACGACGCCCGGGTATGACGGTGGGCCGTGGTGGTCGCCGGATGGCAAAAAGATTGTCTATCGCGCCTGGCATCCGACAATCGCCGATTCGCTCAAGGCATATCAGGATCTGCTCAAACAGCGCATGATCCGCCCGAATCGCATGGAGCTGTTTGTCATGAACGCCGACGGTTCCGACCAGAAGCAGATCACCAACCTCGGCGGTGCAAACTTCGGCCCCTCGTGGACGCCCGATGGGCAGCGCATCATCTTTTCATCGAACCACAAGAATCCGAGAAGTCGCAATTTCGATCTGTTCATTGTGAAGCTCGACGGGACAGGGCTCGAGCAGGTGACGAGCAATCCAGAATTCGACGGCTTCCCGATGTTCAGTCCCGACGGCAAGAAGATCATCTGGGCTTCCAATCGCCACGACGCGAAGGCTGGCGAAACCAACCTCTTCATCGCCGACTGGAGACCCTGAGCCGCCACACCTCTGCACCCCTGCCCCATGATCGCGCTCGCCATTGCAGTTGCGCTGGTACTCATGCTCATCGCGAGCTCCGTCAAAATCATCGGGCAGGCAGAAGTCATGGTGGTCGAGCGACTCGGTCGGTTCGATCGCATTGCACGATCAGGATTGAACCTGTTGCTCCCATTCATCGAGCGCCCGCGCACGATCGATGTGCGCTATCTCGAATCGGATGTCGCAGGCGTCCGCAAACTGGTAGCAGGCTCCACGTCGCGCATCGATCTGCGCGAGCAGGTGCTCAACTTCCCGAGTCAGCCGGTTATCACGAAAGACAACGTCACGATCGATATCGATGCGGTGCTCTACTACCGCATCGCCGATCCGCAGAAGGCGACCTACTCGGTCACCAATCTGCCGTATGCACTGGAAACGCTGACGCGCACGACGCTGCGCAACATTGTCGGTGACATGGAGCTCGATGCGACACTCACCAGTCGCGATGTCATCAACAAGAAAATGCGCGACGTGATTGAAGAAGCGTCGATCGGCTGGGGCGTTGATGTCACGCGTGTTGAGCTGCAGTCGATCGAGCCGCCGCGCGACATTCAGCAGAGCATGGAGCTGCAGATGCGCGCCGAACGCGAACGTCGCGCGTCGGTGACGAATGCCGAAGCGGGTAAGCGCGCCGCGATTCTCGAATCGGAAGGACAGCGCGAATCACAGGTGCGCAAAGCGGAAGGTGAACGTGACGCGAACGTTCTGCGCGCGAAAGGCATGGCCGAAGCACGCCTCGCGATTGCGCATGCAGAAGCGGAAGCGATCGGCCTCATTTCGGCTGCACTTCCCGAAGGACAGGCGGCGATGTATCTGCTCGGCCTCAAGTATCTCGAAGCGCTGCCACTGCTGACCGCTGGCAAAGGGACGACGATCTTCCTGCCGGCCGAAGCGTCGGGTGTCATGGGCGCACTTGGTGGTTTGCGCGAGCTTCTCAGCGCGACCGGGCATTCGCGCGACGAAGATGCAACTGGTCCGTCGCGCTCCCCCGGTACACGCAGCGCAACGTCATCGGGACTTGGTTATCCCGGTGTGCCAAAAGCATTGGGTGGCGGCAGTGATACGGGCGGTTCGTCCAGCGGCAGCTGACGCACCGCATGCCGATCTCGCACGAACGCGCCGAACGCATCGCCCGCGCACACGCCTGCACGAATTGCAAAGAGTACACCTATCGCAAGCTGACGGTGCGCGAAGCGATTCCTGCGCTGAAGGCGCAGTTTGGTGAAGTGTGGCACGCAGAACTTGTCTGTGGCGTCTGCGGCGTGCATCAGGAACTCGGTATCGACGATGACGGCGACGTGGTGTACGTAACGTGAGCGTTCAGTGAGTGTGCGAGTGAGCGCGTCTTGAACGGAACGAGTCTGCCGGCATCGATGACGACAGCGGAAGCACTGGCGATCTTCGATGCGGCGCCGCCGGTGTCGATCGACGAGATGATCGGCGAGTGGTGTGGCGCGGGTCTGCACACGGCGCATCCGATGGATGGACTGCTGGAGCGCTACGGGTGGTACGGCAAAGCGTTCATCGACGCAGAGACGGTGCATCCGCTGTTGTTCTCACAACGCGGTGGAGCACCAGTCACACTCGACCCGCGGTTGACGCTGATCGAGTGGATGTGGAACAAACGCTTTGCACACAGCGCGATTGTCGCGGCGCTATTTCACGCCGTGCGGCCGCTGTTGCAAACAACAACGCCGCGCGCGCGACTACGTCTGCTTTCACATCGCGGCGTCGTGAGTGCGACGATGGTCTACGATCATTTGCCGATCAACGACGTGTTTCGACGCGTTGATGCGGATACACTCATTGGCCTGATGGATATGCGCGGCATGAGTGCACCGTTCTTCTTTCTGTTGCGAACAAAGAACTGATCGGCGGCTGCGAATCACGCGAAGCACGCGAATTTCGCGGATAACGGCGACGGCAACTGCTGTACACGGAGAACAGCACGAGAGATGCGAAAACGAGAACTGCAGGAGAAAGGCAAACAACATTGCTTGGTTGTTGCGGTGCTCCTGCAGTTCTCGCTTTGTTCTCCTGCGGTTCTCCGTGTACAGCAGTTGTTGTTCGTCGTCGCAGTTGCTGTATTGGCGCTAATTCGCCTGTCTTTCGCGAAATTCGCGGCGGGTGTTGGCGGCGAGCGCGACTTAGGCCGCTACCGGGACGTCAGCGGCGACGGCTGCGGCCTGGATGTCGATGGTGAGTTTCACGTCATCGCTGACAAGGACGCCGCCGGTTTCGAGCGCGGCATTCCAGACGAGTCCCCATTCCTTGCGCGAGATCTTGGTCTCGAGCGTTGCGGAGACCTTCTGATTGCCCCATGGGTCCTTGGCCGGACCGGCCAGTTCTCCTTTCAGTGTCACCGGGTGGGTCACGCCGCGGATGGTGAGTGCGCCGGTCGCGACGACGTCATCTCCCTGGCGATCGAACGTGGTCAGGCGGAAAGTCGCCGTCGGGTGGGTGGTCGAGTCGAAGAAGTCGCCGCTGCGGAGGTGCTCATCGCGCTGAGCCATGCCGGTGTTGAGCGATGCCATCTCGATGTCGACGTTGACGGCGGTGACGATTCCGTTGTCTTCGGCGATCGTGCCCGAGAAAGTCGGGAACGTTCCCCGGACGGTGGAAATGCCCAAGTGCTTGACGGCGAACTGGATCTGGCTGTGTGCGGTATCGATGGCCCACTGCATTGTGTCACTCCTGTCCCGATCGGGATCTGCGACCGTTTGGTCGATGTTGGTTGTGTTGCATCGAGACTCGAACGACATCTTATCGTTGCTTAAATCTCACCAGTGAGAAATAAGGACACTTTGAGATTTAGTCAAGTGGTTAAATGATTCGGCGTCGGACGCGAGAAACCCGGCCCGCGTCGAGGGGTCGACGTGGGCCGGGTTTCGAATTGGCTCAGGCGCTTTTGGCGGCCGCGAGCGAGTCGGCGGGAAGGGGAGTTTCGGCTGCGTGGAGGCCGAGTGTGCGGATCAGTTCTGCGGCGGTGGTTTGCTCTTCCAAGGTGAGGCCAGACATCGCCTTGATGAGGGCTTCGGCGTGTGTGGGGAAGATCTCTGCGACCAGCGTTTCGCCGCGGGGCGTGAGGGCCGCGTAGCGTGCACGACGATCGGACGGGCAGGAACGACGTTCGACCAGCCCTTTCGCCGTCAGTCGGTCGACGAGAAAGGTGATTCCACCGCTGGAGACGAGGATGCGACGTTGCACCTCGCCCAACAGCATCGGTCCGCGGTGGAAGAGTGCTTCGAGTATTCCGAATTCGGCGAGCGTGAGACCGTGGCGCGCAGCATCGTCGGTTGCATGCGCCGAGATTGCTGAATGAGCGCGCGCGAGAATGACCCAGAGCCGGAGCGCCGATGTCGCTTCGGGTGAGAGTTCTTCATGCGCTGTGAGGTGGGGAGTGTGCATGTAGAAGCCTCTCCGTGCAGGGGGTTGGACGCAAGGGGCGGAAGAGCGGGGACTGGGGGTTAGGGACTCGGGACTTGGGGGG
>JBKJTE010000163.1:0-3725 GCA_046590495.1 Gemmatimonas sp.
ATCGTCAACGGCGTTGTCGTCGCGCTCGCCTTCAAACCGCGTGGCGATGGCCTGTGCCTCGAGCCCATGCTCCCGCAACCATCGCACCACGGGCCCCGTGAAACCGTGGGTTACCCACACACGCTCAGCGCCGGTCGCATCGATCGCGCTCAACAGCTGCGGCCAGTCGACGTGATCGGACAACACGAATCCGCGATCGACGCCGCGTCGACGTCGCGCGCCACGCACCTGCATCCATCCACTCGCGAACGCGGCGGCGTACGAACCGAATCGTCGGGCCCACGTTGACCCATCGGCCGAAGGCGGTGCGACAACGATTGCCCGCGACCAGTCGGCAGATTTCTGCGCGAGTGTTGCATACGTCGTGGGCGGCAGCGCGATTCCGGCCTCGCGATAGCACTGCGTCATTTTTTCGACCGCGCCGTGTGTGAGAATTGGTCCGATCGATGGATCGAGCCCGGCGATCATGCGCTGCGCCTTTCCCAGCGCATAGCCGTACAGCAACGACACGCGACCTTCGTCGGCGTTCGCACGCCACCATGCATTCATTTCGTCGAACACGACCTGCTGCGAAGGCCAGCGATAGATCGGTAAACCAAACGTGCTTTCGGTGATGAACGTGTGGCAACGCACGGGTTCCCACGGTGTGCACGTCGGGTCGGCGTCGGTCTTGTAGTCGCCTGATGCAACCCACACTTCGCCCTGATACTCGAGGCGAATTTGAGCAGAGCCGAGTATGTGTCCGGCGGGGTGAAAGGATATGCGGACGCCGTTGATATCGCGCGTGACACCGTAGTCGATCGTTTCGATGCGCGATGCGTACTGGTTCAGTCGTTCACGCGCGACCGACGCGCCCGGTGATGCGAGCAGGTATGCGTCGCACCCCCACGTGAGGTGATCGCCGTGCGCGTGCGTGATGAGCGCGCGTGGGACAGGCGCCCATGGATCGATGTAACAGTCAGCGGCTTCGCAATAGAGGCCGCGTTCGGTGAGGCGGAGCATTCAGCCGGGTTGAAGTCGCTGGTGAGCGGCGCAGTGGCGGCGACGTGTGGTTGCAACGCGGGTGTCGCGACGCGGGGCTCCACCTCAATCGCAAACGCCTGATGGAATGTTCGCCGTGTGCGGGCTTTAGGGTATCGTCCGCACTTCTCCACGCCGGACCAGCGTGCTGCCGATGTCCACGGTCACCATACTCGGCGCGAGTGCGTTTTCCGTTGGACTGATCGAAGGGGCCTCCGAAGCGACAGCGCTCATTGCCAAAGTGTTTTCAGGCGTCCTCCGCGACTTCCTGGGCAAGCGGAAAGCGTTGGCGGGGTTCGGTTATGCATTGGGCGCGTTGAACAAACCGCTTTTCCCCCCGCCCCGGGACTCGGCCTCAGCGTCACGGCGCGGCGTCGGACTGCGACAAGCGCTGGATACCGTCGGCGCGTTCACCGGACCGCTGCTCGCCGTTGCGCTGATGCTCCGCTATGCGGACAACTTCCGCCTCATCGCTGCCATGCACCGCCGGGCTGCCGATCACGAGCAGCTCTGAGACGCCGAGGTGAGTGTTTCCGAGGGCATCCGCGGCGCAAACATGGGGACATCGCGTTCGAGACAGCTGCGCAGGAAGTGCTCTCGCCACGTCGCGCTCTCGGCGTCGGACGGCGCGAGGAGACTGTCGGGAAAGCCGCCGCGGGTCCAGAGTTGATCCACGCTTACCGGCGTCGTCGGCTCCGGCAGCTCATCGCCCCGGATCGGTGACATCTCCAGACAGGCCACGCGCCCCGCCAGCGATTCTCCTGCCTGACGTTGCAAATCGAGCGAGCCGATCCGAGGAGCAAAAAGTGGCCGGCGCGATCGTTGTTCTGCCGACGCTCATCGATGATGCCGCGGAGAACGGGAAAGAGCCCGGGCGCGCGATGGATCTCATCGATGATTACCGGCCCGACGCGACCACTTGCATTGCACCCGAGCGGGACAAGGCGTATTTTTGCCCGGCGTCAGCCTGCCGATGCGCGGCAGCCGTGTCTCGCGGTGCCCTTCACTCAGCGCTTGCCCATGCAATGGATCACGTCCTTCGCGCGCCGATTCCCGATCTGGCGTGGTTGTACTCTGGTCGCGGTGGTCCTCGCGGTCGCCCCGCTGAGCGGCGCGCAGGCGCAATATCCGTGGGTGCAAAGTAATTGTCAGGATGGTAACAACGACTCGGATAATTTGTGTCTGTACCCTACCATCCAAGCACTGACCGGCGTGAAAACAGGCCGAGACGATGGACGTTATGGCTACGGACACACGGCGCACAGTTCAGTGCCTGGCACGGCCGAAGCGTTCGGGTTCTCGCTGAACGGGCCAGTTGGCGGAAGCGGATCTCTCACCGGCCTATGCCCGGCTGCTTATTCTGGCAACTGTGGTAAGGCCGCCACACGAAGTTACTGGGGGGACTTCCTGTACCTTGATGGCACTGGCATCTCGTACGTGCAGCTTACCCTCGCGGTCGACGGCTCAATCACGCGCTACGACGGTGCAGATCCGCTCGTAGAATTCAGCGTGGGTCCGTATGTAAGCGACCTTATCTGGTACAGTCCGTCGGATGCCGTGCGGGCGTATGCGAACTCGACTGCCGGGTCTGGCAACACACCCAGCGTACAACACTATGCCGACCGGTTCACGTACACGCAGCCGCTTATTGGTGGGAATGCATATTCCCAGTTTGGGTTCCAGACTGAACTGCGCACTTACGCCGTTCAGTCTGACCCGGGATCGTCGGTGGCGTCGTGGGCCTTCACGGGGGGAGTCACGGGGATCCACTTCTTTGATGCGAACATGCAAGAGGTGAGCGACGTCCCGTACATCTGGGACACAGGCACCCAATTCTACGTGCCTGTCTCCGCCGTACCCGAGCCGTCCACCTGGGCCATGCTGGGCGCCGGAATGCTGGTGCTCGGGGCGGTGCGCACGCGGCGCAGCCGCCGCGGCAGCCTCACCAGCTAAGGCACGCGACCGTTCCTAAAGAGGCCCCGCCGACCCGGAGCAGAGGGCTGTGGGGTCCCATGGACCGTCCTTTCCCGTCACGCTCACGGCGGCAACGCCGAATACCATACCGCCGGGAACGCGTCCGTTTCCCACGCTCATTCCGGATTCGCGACCCGTACGGTGCAGGGGGGAGGGCAGGCGTCCCTGAGATTCGGGCTCTGCGGTTAACAGCAACCCGCCATTGGCGCGGGCGTGCGGTAGGCGCTGCAAGCCAACGCATCGTTGGTGCTGAACGCCGGTAGCAAAAGCCGCGTATGGCGCCGGTCACATCGTCAACGCCCGGGGCTTCCCACCATCGCCGCGCGGCTTCGAGTACAGTCTGGCCCAGGCAGGGACACCGCATGCTTCGCGCTCACCTCTCAGCGACGTGATTCGCCGCGCGCGTCTGGAGCGTCTCCAGCGGTCAACTGGAAGCCACCCTCACTGGACATACTGATGAAGTGTGCACCGCAGAGTTTGACTCGGGCGGACTGCATGTCGTTACCGCTTCACGCGACAGTACGGCACGGATCTGGGATGCGCGCACGGGACGTCTGCTGCGCACGTTGGTGGGGCACACCGGCGAGCTGCGAAGCGCGGCGTATAGTCCTGATGGCCGACGCATCGTAACCACCTCAGAGGATACAACCGCGAAGCAATGGGACGCTTCGTCCGGTCGACTGATTGGATCGCTCGCCGGGCACCGCTGGGCCGTGCACCGTGCGGCCTAC
>JBKJTE010000315.1:0-54878 GCA_046590495.1 Gemmatimonas sp.
ATGCCGCGCTCGCAGCGCTGCATCGTACGTGCCATTGGCCCAGCGCACATAAAGGTAGGTCAGCACCCACGCGGCGACGATCACGAGTGCGCCGAGTACGATGCCGATCGAGAGGCCATCCTGGATTTGCGTCGCCAGAAATTTGGGTTCATATGCGACGAGTGCGATGAAGCCGAAGTACACGCACACCATCAGGACGGTCAGCGTCGCGGCGAAGCGCCAGCGACGAATTGCCAGCGCGCGGGTGGCCGCGGCGGCTGCAGGAGAGGGAGGCGCCATGGCGCGCGAAGGTATGGCGGGGAATGGCGCTCGCAAGGGTTTGCCAGCGGACGGCATCCCTTTCGTCGAACCGTGCGTCATATTCGACGTCAACAACGTCTTTGATCACGTCTTCGGTCTACCACCCGCTCAATCATCACTGTGACGCAACGTATGGGGATCGCGTTGGCGAGCCTGATCTCGGGGATCGTCGCGCTTTATCTGCACCTCTGGAAACTTGGCCTGACGGGTTCACTCGCATGCACGGCGAGTCATGGCTGCGAGTTTGTGCAGGGCAGTCGCTACGGCTGGTTTCTGGGGGTCGACGTCGCGCTGATCGGAACGATCGGTTACACGCTGCTCTTCATCGCCGCGATGATCGGCATGTCGCCCAAGCATGAAGACGAACGGTGGCCCAACATGCTCATGCAGCTGCTGATCTGGCCGGCGGTACTGTTCACACTGCGGCTCAAGTATGGTGAGTTCATCGTGCTGAAGAGCTTCTGCCCCTGGTGCGCGATCTCCGCGACGGCCATCACGATTTGCGCCGTGTTGGTACTTCTCGATAAGCGTCGGCTGGATCGTCTCTCAACGACAAACGCCTAGACGCCAACGCGGGTTGATCAGGGCGACTGTCGGCGCGAGCTTCAGGGCGTTTCTGCGTCGCCCACCATGACCGAGAACCAGTGCTGCATTTCGGCGCGAATCGGGTACCCCGGCATCGTCTTCACAACGCGACCGTTACGATCGATGGCGACGAACGTTGGCGTCCCGGGGTAGCGGAAGGTGAGGAGCACTTGATCTGAACTGCCCGCCGGCCCGATCAGCTGGGCGCCGGAAATGTGTTCCTTGGCAAGCATCGCCACGCCCTCGACTGCGCCTTCGAGTGTCAGGAACTTGAGCCTCGGCAGCGGACGACCGGCGGACATTTCTCCGAGGTCCTTGAGCGCGCGCTTGCACCAGCTGCACGTGACCGAACTGACCATCACGATCGCCGGCTCGCCCTTGGTGACCAGCGGAACGAGGTGCCCCTTGAGATCGCGCACCTTGAACGTCCCCAACGCTTGACCAGCGGTCGGGGCGGTCTGCGGCGCGGTATCGCCAACGACCGGCGGCCGCGTGCTGGCCGCTACATTGGCAGAGCGCTCGTCTTCGGCGTGGTCGTACCCGCGCTTGGCAACGGCGGCCGTCGCTCCCACCGTCAGCACAACGGCCAGCAGATGACCGATGGTCACTGCGCCGCGGCGCGACCGACGTGACTGCCGTTGCTTGACCGCAGCACGCGAAGGCACTGAGTCGGCAAGAGACTGTTCAGATGAGAGGTCGCAGAGAGGCATGACGAAAGATCACCCGCAGCGACCCGCCACGGTAGCGTCGCAAGGGAAACTTGGCGATCTCGACGTGGACGCACACCTGAGCGATCCGGCGCGAAAACAGGCGTTTGTGACACCGATGTTCGACATCATTGCGCCTAGGTACGACGCGTTCACACGGCTCTTCTCATTCGGGATGGACTCGTCGTGGAAACGCGGAGCAATCGCTTCGATTACGAAGTCGGCGACGGGAGCGCGCACTGCACTCGACCTCGCGAGCGGTACCGGTGATATCGCCGTCGCGATTGCACGCGCATTTCCTGCGGCGCATGTGACTGCACTCGATGCGTCACCACGCATGATCGACGCAGCGGATACGCGTCTTGCCGGCAACGATCACGATGTCTCGACGCGCGTGACGACGATGGTGGGAGACATGAGCGCGCTGACGCTGCCCGCGGCATCGATGGACCTGGTGACGGCGGGCTACGGCGTGCGCAACGTTCCCGATCCCGCCCTGGCAGTGCGTGAGATGGCTCGCGTACTGCGCCCTGGTGGTGTACTCGTTACGCTCGATTTCTACCGACCGGCGTTCACACCGTGGCGCGTGCTGCTGCTCTGGTATCTGTCGGTCGCGGGGAACACCGTCGGGTGGTTGTGGCATCGCGACCCGATTGTCTACGGATACATCGCGCGCAGCATCGACCACTTCATGAGCTGGCAATCATTCAGCGCACTGCTCGAGCGCGAAGGCTTTCGGGTTCAGCGCGTCACCCGACATCTGGGCGGCGGGATTGCAATGCACGAAGCAATACGCCTCGGCTGATCCCGCGTGGGCGACCGTCGCGACTACTCGCGCGATCGCGCTGTTGCCACAATCCACTTGTCGTCGCGATGCCAGTGTGCATCCACGCGCCAACGCGCCTCGGCGAACTCCGGCAGAAGCAGACGCACATCGGCGCGCCCGTCATCGTGCACATCGACTTCGACTTCGGTGAAGCGCACATAGCGTTCGACGATCGGATCGATGGCTTTGTAGATCGCTTCTTTCAACGCGAATCGGAGCAGCGTCGCGTCACGATGAGTGAATGCATCCAACGACGTGAGACTGTCTTGCTCACGCGCGGTGAGTATTCGCGATGCAATGGAGGGGCGCATCGCATCTGACTCGTGTGGTCGTTCTTCGAGGTCTACGCCGACATGCCCGCGATCGGCAGTGAATGCGATGGCGAGTGCCTGCGTGCGCTTGTGGCTGATGGAACCGAGGACGCCGGGGGGAAGCGACGGCGCGCCACGCGTGGTGCGAAGGAGTGGACGTGCGAGCAACAGCGGCACATCGTCGCTGCCAGGTGAGACGGCATGGATTGCGGCGCGCAGTGCAATGCGCCCGGCTACAAAGGCGGCCCGTCGTCCAGTCGGCAGCGTCATCGCGAGCGCCGCTTCCGCGCTATGGAGTGCGCCGGTTTCGACAAGCCCGCGCAGATGCTCAAGGTCGTCCGAGGGAGGGGAATCAGCCCCCGGTCGGCGGATGGACGTCCACGCCAACATCCCGTCGTCTGTACCCGCGGTGATCGGGACGAGTGACGCGCCTGCCGTATGGGACGCGGCGTTGCTGATGAATTCCATGCCACAATCTTGCGCCGCGCAAACGCGATAGCCACGCAATGCGACCGCTCAATCGTAGCTGCGCTGGCGCGCGCATGCTGACAACTTTCCCTCCGTCCGCGCGCTACCGTTGCTGACCTTCTCGCGTCGATCCGTGCATGACCAAAGGCTCTGCTCCGTCGCCATCCGTTGAACTGGCCGACGACACACCGCGATCCGGACTGACGAGCAATCAAGCCTGGTTCATCGTGATGCTGCTCACGCTGGCCAACGTGTCCGGGTTTGTCGACCGACAGATCTTGACGTTGCTTGTCGGGCCGATCAAACGAGATCTGCACGTCTCCGACACGCAAGTCAGTCTGCTCATGGGACTCGGCTTCGTCATGTTCTACTCAGTGCTCGGACTGCCGATCGGTCGCTGGGTTGATCGAGGACGACGCCGTGTAATCGTCGCAACCGGCATCGCTGCGTGGAGCGTGATGACGACCATCACCGGCGTTGCACACAGTTTCGGTCAGCTGTTCGCCGCGCGCATTGGCGTGGGTGTTGGCGAGGCGACGCTGGGCCCTGCAGCGGTCTCGCTCATCGCCGATTCGTTTCCGCGACGCTCACTGGGCAGTGCGATGGGCGTATACGCGGCCGGAATCTTTTTCGGTTCCGGCGTGGCGTACGCGCTCGGTGCCTACGTCATCGGAGCGCTGGACGTCCCGGGTGTGGTGTCCATCCCGTTCCTTGGCGACATCTTCCCGTGGCAGCGCGTGTTTTTCATCGTCGGCCTGCCCGGGGTGGTCATCGCACTGCTGGCGTTGACGATGCGAGAGCCTGCCCGCGTAGTGAGCGCGCAGGTCGCCGCGAAAGAAAGTGCGGCAGTGAGCTTTGCAGACCTGCTCGCACACGTGCGGTTGCACAAGCGCACGGTGGCAGCGCTGACACTCGGCTTCGCGTTCTCTGCGTCAGTGAATCTCGGCGTGGGCGCCTGGATGTCGACCTTTTTTGTGCGTACACACGGGTGGAGAATTCAAGACGCGGGGCTGCTACAAGGTTCGATGACGATGTGCTTCGGTGTCGTCGGCAGTCTTCTGGGTGGTCGACTCACCGATCGTCTCGCGAAACGTGGTCATGCGGACGCGCCGATCATTGTGGGGATGATTGGTGCGGCCGGGATGTTGGTGTGCGCGGGTCTCTACCCGCTGGTGTCCTCCGCGACGGTTGCCGCCGCACTCATTCTGCCGGTAAACATCTTCGCGGCAATGCCGTGGGGCGCGGCGAACGCCGCCGTCGCCGAAGTGATGCCGCCGCGGTTACGAGGGCAGGGAAGCGCGCTCTACCAGATCATCGTGAGTCTGATTTCCGGCACCGTTGGACCAACTGCCGTCGCACTGCTGACCGACCGGGTGTTTCACGACGAGGCATCGCTACGCTACTCGTTGAGCATCTGCACTGTTGTCGGCATGACGGTGACGCTCGCGCTGCTCGGATGGGGGCGCCCGGCGTTCAGAGCAACCGTCGGCTCGCGGTCACAAGGAGGATCGACGTAGGATCGACGTAGGATCGACGTAGCATCGACGTCCCTCGAAGTACGCGACCCGGTTTACAGCCGTCGCCGCGCACCGCTCGCGACAACGTTGCCGGCAAGCAAACCGGCCGCGAGCGAAATGCCGATGATCAGCACTCGAAAGCCGGTTGCGACGCCGGCTTCGACCTGCTGCCCGAGCAACGACGTCACGCTGCGAAAGCCGATGCTTCCGGGCACGAGAATCAGTAACCCAGGCACGACGGTCACCATCGCCGAGCGGCGGAAGTAGCGTGCCATCAGGTTGCTCCCAGCACTCACCACAAACGCGCCGAGGAACGCGCCGAGTTCTTCACCCATGGTGGCGCCCGCAAAGCGCGATGTGAGATAGGCAGCGCCACATGCGAGTACTATCCAACCCGCGTCGCGTGCTTCCGCGTTGAGCATCACCGTGAACGCCAACGGTGCAACCAGCAGTGCAAGCCATTCGGTCCAGAACGGAAGCGTCGTGTGTGGCATCCACGACAGCCCTTCAAGTGGCACGACCAATCCGAGATTGGTTCCGATGTAGATCCCCAGTTTCGCGCCCAGTGCGAGCCCGAATCCGAGACCGAGAAAGACGACGAGTGCGCCGCTCAGTCGCGCTGTGCCTGAGGCGAGATGGCGCGTCGACAGTTCGGTGAGCGCGACCGTGAATGTGAGCCCGGGGAGTAGTACGACGAGTCCGGCGAGCGATGTCGAGTAGCCGGTTCCGGAATGCGTGACGGTGTCGATCGAGAGTGCGACCGTCGTCACCAGAAACGCGGCGAGCGGTTCGGTGACATGGCGCCACGATTCATTGCGTGCGCAGAAGATCGCGATGCAGCCGGTCAGCAGGCCGAGCGCGGCGGCGATGAACACGTCGCTGGTGAAGACGCGCAGAAAACAGGCGACCGCCCCCGACGAAAACACAAACGCCAGCAGCGAAAGCCATTGCGGCCATCGCGGCGGCTCGGAGAGGAGCGCCTGAATGCGACGGAGCCCCTCGATGGGCGACATTCCGTTTTCGATGACGTCGCGCGTGATCGCGCCAAGCCGCGAGAGGTGGCCCAGGTTGGGCTCACCCGGTTCGACACGCATGAGATGCACCCGCTGCTCGACCAGATCCCCAAAGCCGACCATGATGCTGGTTGGCGTGGAAAAGAACTCGGCGGTCAGACCGAGGCGGATCGCGACGGTGGAGAGCAGCACTTCGAGGCGATGCGCGGGCGTGCCGTGGACGTGGAGCGCGCGGGCCAGTTCGAGCACGAATCGCGTGGACACAGAATGCTGGGGGTCTGCGGGCGTCGTCTCGGACACAGGGAGCGTCATGAAACGCAGCGTACCCCTCGCCGTGACGACGCGCAACGGCCGGTTCGCTATCTTCCTTCGCTATCTTCCGGCCATCTGAACGCGGCGCTCTATCGCGCCGTCTGCACCATCATCACCAGCCCGTACAGCCATGCTTCGCATCAAGTCCGTCACTCGCCGTTCGCTAACCGCACTCGCAATGATCCCGGCCATGGCCGCGATTGCTCTCACCGCCGCCTGCGGCAAGGATGCAGCCTTGGATATCCCGTCAAACCCGGCCGTGGAAGTGTACGCTGCGAGTCTCGGTGTCAGCATCGCCGCCATGACAAAAAAGTCGGACGCGCTGTACGTGCAGGATATCGTGGTCGGCACCGGCGCCGATGCGGTTTCCGGCAAGACGCTCCGCATGACCTACTCCGGATATTTGATCAACGGCAACAAGTTCGATTCGAACGTTGGTGGGGCGCCATTTTCGTTTCAGCTGGGCGCGAGTCAGGTGATCGCCGGCTGGGATCTTGGCATTCAGGGAATGAAGGTCGGCGGTAAGCGCAAGCTCGTGATCGGCTCGGCGCTCGGCTACGGTCGCTCGGGCAGTGGACCGATTCCGGCGAACGCCACGTTGGTGTTTGATGTCGAAGTGCTGGCCGTGCAGTAAGACACTGTGGCGCAGTGCTGCCGGACGCGCCGCCACGCAAAGAGGGTCGCCTCACCCTGACGGTCGCTCTAGGACGGGTCAGCGTGCGTCCGGCATCACCTTCGGCCACGCCAGCGGCACGCCGTCTTGCGTGAGCTGCGTCTGGAAGTCGCGCAGCAAAGTTGTGTCGTTCCGTACTGCCCGCGGTGGCTGCTTGCGCGCCAGGCAGAATGCGACGAGCTCACCGACGCTTTCACCTACGTTCCACTCGATCGGGTGCAAGCGATAGCATCCGTTGCTGAGATGGGTGACGCCCATGTTCTTGCATGCAGGCAGCAGGTTTTCCATGCGCCGCGGGATCAGCGCACCAAGCGGGATCTGGAAGGGAAGCGTCGCTCCGTACTGCCCGCGGTCGCCGCGCGTAGTGAGGTGCAGGTCCATGCTGTAGTGCCCTATGCCGACCGAGTCAGGATAGGGCATCGCGGTGACGTCGGCGCGCGAGAGTCCGGTCTCGCGCATCCGCGCCTCGGCTGTCACGTGCTGCTCGAGCACGGTGAACTCGGCGCGTATTCGGCGACTCTCCCGGATGTATGGGTGCATCGCCAGTCCGTCGGCGGTACCGACCACGTCGGGGCGGCGGCGCAGCCCCTTCCACCCGGCGCCGCCGTCCGTGCGCGGGGCCTCGGTCTGCAGCCAGTACAGCAAGGACAGGCTCTGCTGCTTGCTCCGGTCGAGGTGACGCTGGGCTGTCTCGGCACTCACGTCGCACAGCGTGCCGAACGAATAGTCGTTCTGGGCCATGTTCACGATGGTGACGTCGCTGGCAAACGCCCGCGGCATGAACAGGTCGCGGTCGATCACGCGGCGATAGGACCAGAACCCCTTGCGGGCCACAGGATCGAACCCGATGCGTTTCGAGTCGGGGTCGTCGAGGCTGAGTAGACGGTACCGTTTCCCGTCCGCCGCCTCGAGCGTGAGGTCGCGCCAGTACGCATAGTCGTCCGGCCGGTCGATCACATGGTCTTCACCGGGCATGTAGTCCATGGCAAAGCACATCGTGAAGCCCTGTACGTTGTCCGGCTGCGGCTCCGGCTTGGCATGCGGCTCGCCCGTCTCAGCCTTCGACTCAGCGCCAACCACGTACTCAGTGCCGGTCATCGGCAGCAGCTCGCCAAGCTCGGTCGCATCGGCGAAGTAGGGAGCGTACAGCGTGACCGCATTACCGGCGTCCACGCTTCGCACCCGTACCGACTGCACGCGATCGCCCCGCACGTCGGCACTGACGGCTTTGTGCCTCAGAAGCACGCGCACCTGTCTGTTCGCCACGTACGGCGCGAGCATCTCTTGCAGCACGGCCAGAGCAACACGCGGCTCGCAGCAGAGCCGAGACACCCAGCCGTTACCCGGGTTCAGTCGTGCATTCGATCGCGCCCGATCGGTGAGTGGATAGTGCCGCCGATAGTAGTCGCGAATGCCGGTGCGCAACGCCTCATAACTGCGCGTTGCGCCGATGGTCTCGATCCAGGCGTTTTCGTCAGGCGGTACGGCCTGTTGAGTGAACTGCCCGCCGATCCAGTCCGTCTGCTCCGTGATGATGACGCGCAGGTGGTTGCGCGCGGCAGCAAGCGCGGCCGCGCACCCGCCGAGTCCGCCGCCGATGATGACGAGGTCGGCCGACAGCTCCCGTTCAGGCCGACGCGCGCTCCCATCGGTGGCAGGCGCAGCGCCAAACGCGCCGCGCGCGAGACACCCTGGGGCGCCCAAGAGCAACGGGGTGGCCAGCACGACACGCCGGAGAAAGTCGCGCCGATCGCCGTATTCGTCGTTCATGCCGAGGTAAACTAGCGCTCGCCCTGCCCGTCTGACGGTGGACGCCGGCGAGGGCGAGATGGCGGTGGCGACGCCGTTGGTCGCGTGCATATTGGGCCTGATGCTGACGACGCTGCTTATGCTACAGTTGGGATTCGGATCACCTGCAGCGACGGTACGATCACCATCGTTCGCAGACTCGGCCATGAGAGCGCGCGTCGACAGCGCCATCGGTGCGTTCCAACTCGAGTGGCGCGACGCCTGGATGCAGACGAGCTACACGCGACCCTCGCTGTTTGCCGGGGAGAACCCGGACGATGAAGATTTGCGGAGCCTGGCGGTGCACTGCCACTGGAATCCATCCTCGATGATCATCCGCAAGCACATCGTGGGTGCCAGAAGCGCGCAGGCGTCGTGTCCGCTCTGGCTGGCGCGTGACGGTCAGACCGTGGAAGACGAACGCCACGGCATCGATCGCGGCCTGACGTCGCTTCTGCGGTGGAAGGTTCGCGCCCTCCGGCACCCGTTGCGTCTCCTGCTCGACTCCGCGGCGCGGCAGCTCCCGGGCGACGTCCGCATTGCTGGTCAGCGCCTCCGTTTCGCGCTCGACGCCGCCGACCTCGAAGGCAGCGTCGCCGCGGCTTTCGCGTGTGAAGGCGACGCCGCACAATGCAGCCTGTTGCACGGTATCGTGCTCTATTCCATCGGCAGCGTGGCCGCCGCCGACTCAGCTTTCATGGCCGCGGCGCGGCTGATGCCCGAGGCGGAGCGTTGCGCGTGGAGCAACATTGCGGTGCTGCTCGACGCCGACGAGCGCCGTGCCTACGAGGCCATGCCGTGCGGGGAGCGCAATGGGTTTGAGGCGCGTCTTTGGTGGCTGGCCGACCCGCTCTTCATCGAACCCGGCAACGAGCGGCGCGCGGAGCACTTCGCGCGGAAAGTGCTGGTCGGCTTGCGGTCGGCACTCGGCGACGACGAACGGCAGCACTATCGCGAGGCGGACGGCGGCCTTGCCCTCGTCGAAACGCTCGTGCGTTATGGCTGGCCGTCGCAACTCTACTGGGGAGGCGCGACGGTGGATCGGGGGCATGACGGGTGGCTGCGCAGCAATGGCGTCGCGCCGGCGCCGCCGTACATCGTCCGCGAGTACTCGCGGGACAGATTGCATGTGCTGCCGCTGAAGCACGCATTATCGTCCCCACTTGAGGCGACCCCCGACGACTGGCAACTCACGGCGCCGAACGACAACGATTGGTGGCCCGCCGAACACTACGCACGCGACGCCAGCCGTCTCGTGCAGTTGCCCATCGGGCAGAGCGTGATGCTGCGTCGGCGTGAGACCACCCGGTTCGTGTGGGCGGGTGACCTCGATGCAAGCGCGCTCACACGCTCGCCGGGCGACAGCGTGAAGGCAGTCCTGTTCCAATCGCGGTCCCCGACTGACGCTGACGGTGTCGCGGCATTTGGTGGCCGAGTCGGCAAGCCACTGGTTGTGGATGCGCCGCTGGCCGAAGGTGCTACGCTGATCGCAATCGAGGTGCCCGGTGACGCCACGCGCGCCGCAGCACGTACCCGCTTCGGCGTTGAGATATTGCCATCGTTGGCCTCGCTCGCCGGCAACCGTGCGCTCTCCGATCCGCTGCTCTACGAACCGACAGACGACGCAGCCAACACGCTCGACAGTGAGGCCGCAACGCGCCGCATGTTCGGCACCACCACATTCACCCGCGTCCGTCGGATCGGTGTGTACTGGGAAGGGTACGGTTTTGCCGCAACGGACACTGTCGACGTCGACGTGCAGATCTCGCGCGAAGAGCGGCCTGGAATCTTCGCCGGTGCGCTCGGCGTCTTCCGACTGGGTGCGGAGCGTGACGGAGGCGTCGGGATGCGATGGCGCGAACTGCCGGGGAACAGTCGCGCCATTCAACGGCTCGAAGGCGGTGTGCCGATGCAGATGCGGAGCATCGTCATCGACATCGCGGCGCTTGGGCGCGGAAGCTACCGCATGCAGATCTCAATGTCGGGCACGAAAGGTGTCCCCGTCACCAGCGACCGAACGTTCGTTATTCGCTAGAGCCGGTGGCGATCTACGTCCACAACTACATCCAGAAGAGAATACTTCCGCAGCCGCTCATCGACTGCTGAAACTGCGGCGGTGCGATGCCGAGTGAGTCGAGTATCGGATGGAAGAACCCGAGCGTGTATTTGCCTTCAGGGACTGCGCGGAAACTGCAGCAGCCCGGCGAGTCTGCAACGACCGTCCGACCAAATTGGCAATGCGAGCAACAAGAGCGGCACTCGCGTGAACGGAAGCATCAGACGGCCATCTGAAAAAACGAGTTTCGATGAACATATCTGCGGGCTACACGCACGCCAGCACGACGCGAAAAGGCCGCGCCGATCACTTCGATCGGCGCGGCCCTTTCTTCCAGCACAGCAGCGAACGGATTACCGGTTTACTGAGTTGTCGAGGAACGGTCGGTTAGTGGCCGTGGTCGAGATGATCGTCATATCGCCGCGCGCCGTAACCGTGTACACACGTCCGGCCAGGAACGAGACGGCGGTACGCGTGATCGCATTCACGCCGGAGCCAGTCGTGCGCGTGTTCAGGTCGTATGCACCGGATGGCAAACCAACGAATCCTCCACCCGCTTTGTACGCGACGGCGCTACCCACCGACGACTCCAGGGAAGTTGCCGAGTTTTTCGCGAACAGCTGCATCGGCGAGGAATTCGGCGATGCGTTCACGAAGCGCACCAACGCCTGTGTGAAGTCGAAGTTCGCGGGGAAGACGTCTTCAACGACGAAACCTTCGACCTGTTTCGCGGTGGCGTCGTAGAAGCCGCTCAGGTAAACCGAGTACGCCTTGCCGTCGACGAGAGTAGCCGGCACGGTCGAGATCGTGAGATCCTTGTCGGTCGCTGCCGCAATCTTGCTGGCGACGGTGACCTGCCCCGCGGGTAGCGCCAGGTACAGGTTGCCAGCACCGACGGCGCCGTACGCAACGCCGTTGGTGGATTCCACGCCGGTGGTCGACGAGATGGCGGTGACCTTGCTGGTGCCCGCGTAGAAGTTCACGCCCGGCGCATTGATACCGAAGTTGAAGAACTTGACGCGCGCGCCCGAGATGGGCGCCGTGATGCTGTCGATCTGGACGGCGTTCTTGTCGCACCCGACAAGCGCGGCGACACCCGCCAGCATCGCGAGGGTTCTGAGATTCTTCATCGCGGTCACGGTTGGGTAATCCAGAGCGGCTTGGTGTGGAAATCGAGCGCGAGACCGCCGATGACCGAGAGCGACGCGCTGTTCCACACGTACTCTGAGTTGTATCGGGGGCGGATGCGCTGCACGGGCTTGTTGTTGTTGTCAGGATAAAGGACTGCTGGCGGCGAGAAGCCGGGGTACACCGGCTGACCCGTTGCCGGATCGACACCGGTGTAGCTGTAGCGTCGCAAGTCCGTCCACGTCTCCACGTGCGCCCACGCCCACTGCGCGATGTACTTCTGCGTCATCACCTGCGTCAGCGTGAGGTCGGCGGGGTTGGTCGGGATGATCGCCGGGCTTGAGAGGTACGCGGTCTTCTCGGTCGCGGTGATCTGCGTGGGGGCTTGGCCATCATCGAGGTTGCGCGCATTCACAAAATCGATGTGCGACGAGACGCCCTTGCTGTACGCATCGAGTGCGACGGCGCGATTGCCGGCACGCAGCGCCGCCTCGGCCTTGATGAACTGCAACTGCGCGTAGGTCATGATCGGCATCTTCGTCTTGTCGGCGAAAAGATATCGCGACGGTTGCCCGGCACCCGCGGTACCAGCGTAGCCGAAGAAGTTGTTTGGCAGCTGCGCGGTGACGAAGCCGGAGACGCCCGAGTTTGGATCCCAGCCGCGGTACTGACCGTCAGGTGACGGTGATAGCATGCGGTTCAGGCGCGGGTCGACGACGCCGTTGAACACAGTGCCGTTCATCAAATTCAGAACGAACTGCGTCTGGCGGTACGAGTTGACGTTCCCGCGCCGCGGGCCCCAGAAGTTGGCGTCCTGATTGTCCGCACTCGTGCCACTGTAGGGCAGCAGTGCGTCGTCCGCATTGCTGGCGAACGACTTGTCGACGTTTGCGATCACATCCTGCGGTTTGTAGACGCTCTTGTTGGAGAAGTGGTTGAGCGCCATGGCCTTGAGGCCATAGGCGAGCTTGAGCCACTTCAAACGGTCGCCGCCGTACACCTTGTCGTAGCGGGCCATGTACGCCTGATCTACGGCGCCATCGGTCTTCTGCAGGTTCGTGATAGCCTCGTCGAGCAGGCGCAGCAGCTCCTGATACGCGTACTCCTGCGAGTCGTAGTCGAAGGTAAAACGCGTCTGATCGAAGGCCTGTTTTATGATCAGCTCACCGTGCATATCGGTGACTTTGAGCCAGCCCCACGCCTTGACTACGTAGCCGACGCCGAGCAGGTCCCAGCGCTTCTCGGCTTCCGCCTCCGTCATGAGGTCGACGAGGTTTTGGCCCATGCTCCAGTACACATCACGCCACAGCTGGCCGCCGTTGTCGGATGTCGGGTCGTACCCCATCCGATCCCACGTGCTGGCGGTCGTGCTACCGCTTGGCAGGGTCCAGTTCTGGGTAAAACGGCCGACGAACCGTCCGTCAAACTGTTCCGAAGTCGCCATCCAGTGCAGGATGGGCGGCAGGTACAGATTCGGCGAGACGGCCTGCGGCGCGTTGGGGTTGGTGTTGACGTCGAGGAATTCTTTGCATCCGCTGGCGAGCAGCAAGGTGGTAGCGCCGAGCGCAATCCCGAGGGCGCGACGCGTGCGCGCCGTGATAGTCAGTGAAGAGTGCATAATCAGTATCCCAGCGTGAGGCCAGCCGAGAAACCCTTCGGCATCGGGAAGTTGCCGTAGTCGATGCCGACGGCACCGGAGCCACCAACAGCGGCCGTGTTGCCATTCACGATCGGATCGAGCCCTGAGTAGTTGGTGAAGAGCAGCAGGTCAGTGCCGCGCACGAAGAAGCTCGCTTTGCGTGCCTGCAGGTACTTGCCGGGCAGATTCACGCGTGCTGTGACGTCGCGCAGTCGTGCCCAGTTGATGTGCTTCTCGACGAACAGTTCCTCGCTCATACCCGTGTAGAATCCGGGCTGCACTTGCGGGATCACCACGATCGCGTTCACGGTCGGCGTGGCCGTGTTTTCCTTGCCGTCACGAATCACGCCCGGTATGACGCGCGGTGTCTCGCGGTCGAGCGTCTGCATCGAGAGTCCGCGCGTGGTGAGGAAGTGTTGCGTAGCGTTGAACACGTCGCCGCCGACGCGGAAGTCCCACAGCATCGAGACGGACACGCGCTTGTAACGCACACTGTTGTTCACGCCCATGATCCACTTCGGCGTGCGGTCGTAGCCCGCATCGACGAAGTTGGCGTTGCGGATCGGCAGCCCCGTGGTCGGGTCGATCAGCAGCTGCCCCTGTTTGGTGCGCGCGTAGAACGTCCCGGTCATCGACCGTGTCGAAAGCCCAGGCATCACGCCATTGCGGATATTACCGTAGAGCCACGTGTCGGAGACGTATGACTCGGGAAGGAGGTTCGGCAACGCGATCACCTTTCCCTTGGCCTGCTCGTAGTTGGCCGTGACGTTCCACGAGACGTTGCGTGTCTTGATCGGCGTGGCGCGTGCGACGACCTCGACACCGACGTTGCGCGTACGCGCTCCGTTCAGGTTGAAGAGGATAAAGCCCGTGCCGTAGCTGCCGCGGATATTTTCGACGATCTGGTCCTTCGTGATCTTGCTGTAGTACGTGACGTCGAGCCCAAGACGGTCATCGAGCGCAGCGAGTTCAAAACCACCTTCGGTCGAGCGCGCGAACTCAGGGCTCAGCTTCAGATTCGGGCCCGTAAAGCCGTAGCCGTATCCGCCGCCCGTGGTCGTCTTCGATTCGAGGGACGGGCGGTACGAGTAGGGGCGCGCGTCTTTGCCGACTTCGGCATAGCTGGCGCGCAGCTTGGCCGTCATCAGTCGACCGACGGCGGGCACGGCGTCGGAGAGCACGAAGGCGCCGGACACCGACGGGTAGAAAAACGAGTTACGCTCGACAGGGATGGTGGAGGTCCAGTCGTTGCGCCCGGTCACGGTCACGAACGCCAGGTCACGCCAGCCGAGCTGCATCTGGCCGAACGCACTAACCAAGCGGCGCTGCGAGATCGATGTGCGCGCGAAGCGAGTGGCGACGTCGGTATTGTTGATGGAAACGAAGTTCGGATCGAGGAAGTTGCGCCCGCTTTCCGCATTGACGGTCGACTTCGAGTCGGAAATCGAGTTCCCGACGAGGCCCGAGATCGTGAGGCTCTTCGTGATGTTGTATCGGTTGAAATTGAAGAGCGTCTGCGTGTTGATATTGCGCGTGACGTCTACGGCGTTATCGATGATGCCGTTGTTGGCAAAGCCGATCACGCTCTCCGGGTTGCGCACGATCTGATTGCTGTTCGTGTAGTTGTCGACGCCCACGTTCGCTTTGAGGTAGCCCCAAGAGAAGGGCGTGATCGTGAGCCCGAGGTTGGGGTAAAAGCGAGTCGTCTTCGCGTTGAGGATGTTCTTGTTGACGCTGAAGTACGGATTATCCGTCTCCGAGCCCTGCGCGAGCGCCGTGATGCGGCGACGGGTGCCCGCAGCGGTGAGGAAGTCCGACGCCTTATCGGTCTGCGGCCACAACAGGAGGCCGAGCAGCGGGCCGTTGTCGCCCTTGAACGGCTGGTTGTTGTCCGACTGCACGTACAGCATCGACAGGTCGGCCTTCACGTAACTGTTGACCTGCGCCTGCGAGGACCCGGTCAGGTTGATGCGCTGGAGGTCGGACGTGGGAACGACGCCGAGGTTCCGGTTCAGGTTGCCCGAAATGCGGTAGTTCACGCGGTTGTCGTTCGTCGCACCGCTAAAGGTCAGCGTGTGCTGCTGCGACACTGGGGTCCGGAAAAAGCCGTCGACGTTGGTGTACAACTGCGTGCCCGCGGCGTACGGCGCGCCAAAGTACTGGAACGAGCCGAGTGTGGCGCCGGTCGACGACGTCGGACCGTAGATGCCCTGGATCTCCGGGCTGGTGCGCACGTTGTCTACGCGGAACCAGTTGCTGTATTCGAAGCCGCCGGTGCCGGCCTTACCACGTTTGGTCGTGATGACGATCGCGCCGTTCGCGGCGTCGATGCCGTACAGCGCGGCCGCTTCGGCACCCTTGAGCACCGTAAGATTCTCGATGTCCTCGGGGTTGATGTCCGCCGACCGGTTCGTAAAGTCGACGCCGCGGTTGCTGAAAGCCGTCGCCGAGCCCGGCGCGTCCGATGCGAGCACGCCCGTGTTGAGCGTCTTGTTGTCGAGTGGGAGGCCGTCGACAATCATCAGCGGCTGGTTGCTGCCGCTGATCGAGCTGATGCCGCGGATCGTGATCGAGGTGGAGGACCCCGGTACGCCGGACGAGCTGCTCACCTCGACACCGGCCACCCGCCCGGCGAGCGCGTTGATGAAGTTCTCGCGACCGGTCTGCGCGATGTCTGCGCCGGTAACGGTCTGCTGCGCGCTGCCGAGCGATCGCTTCATCGTCTCCTGGCCGAGCGCGGTCACGACCATTGCGTCGAGTGCGGCCGCTGATTTCTCCAATAGCACGCTGATGATGCTTCCCACTCCGACCGTTTGCTCGCGGGGGAGATAGCCGATCAGTCGGAACTGGAGCACCTGCCCGGCTTCGGCACGAATCGTATAGTCGCCGTTGGTGTTCGTTTGTGTGCTCTGTGATGTGCCCTTCACAGCGACCGACACGCCGGACAAGGGCACGCCAACATCACGCGACACTTTGCCGGTCACCATCTTCTGCTGCGCAAACGCTGGCGTCGTGAACGCTTGCGTTGCGCAGAGGAGCGTGCCGATCAGCGCCGTGAGTACTCGTCTCTTCGTCATGCAGGGTACCGGGTTGTGGTAATGAGCGGAGTCGTCAACCGAGATCCGCCGTAACGCATTCGTGCTGGTGGTGTTTCTGATGCTGGTGTGGAGTCCGGCCGCTCTGTGCGCGGCGCTGAGATCATGGGCTGGGCGCGACCGTCCGTACGTGATCAACCGGCTGATGGTGGTCGCGGTCACAGCAGGTGAGGACTCCCGGTGGCGCCAGCGGTGTCGGTGGTGGAGGAACGCCGCGCGAGCAGAGAAAGCGCCGTGCTCCACCCTCTCTCTGCTGAGGTTTCGATTTTGCTTGCACTGCCGTGGCGGCCAACGTATTCCGTGAATGAAATGCTGTCAAATCACTTGACGACAAACCGTGGGACCAAGTTCACGGATCTCCATGCGGCCTATCGCGGTGCCGAACGTCATCGAGGGTGCAATGCAAACACTCCATGCGCAATGAATCGGTGAAGGTGCACGGTGCAGGGATGATTACCCTGAGTCCATGCTCGCCGCTGCTGCCTCCGCCGCCGTCCTTGGAATTGACGCCTTCGACATTCTTGTCGAAGTGCACGTAGCCAACGGGCTACCACAGTGGACGCTCGTTGGACTCGCAGCAACCGCAGTGAAGGAGAGCCGCGACCGCGTCGGGGCGGCGTTGGCCAACTCAGGGTTCACGGTACCGCCACGGCGCGTGACAGTGAATCTCTGCCCAGCCGACACACCGAAAAACGGAACTGCATTCGACTTACCTATCGCCCTCGCCCTGCTCGCCGCAAGCGGACAGCTGCCGCCTGAGACGTTGCAGGGCGTGTGCGCGATCGGGGAACTCGGACTGGACGGACAGCTGCGCCCAGTCCGCGGCGTGCTGGCGGTTGCCCGGCATGTGGCTGCAACGAGTGGCGCGCTGCTTGTGGTGCCGCCAGAGAATCTTGAAGAAGCGCTGCGCGTGACGCACGCTCGTGCGGCAGCACCGCGCACCCTGCTCGAGCTAGTCGTCGCGCTGCGAGGCGGACTGCTCCGCGCAGAAGCCCGACGAAGTGCGACCGTTCCCACAAACAACGATACTCCCGATCTCGGCGATGTCGTCGGACAGGAGCTCGCCGTTCGCGCGCTCGAGATCGCGGCCGCCGGCGCGCACAATCTCCTACTCGTCGGTCCGCCCGGCGCCGGGAAGACGATGCTCGCGCGACGACTGCCGGGCATTCTCCCGCCACTCGACGACAGCGAAATACTCGAAGTACTCGCCATCCAATCGGTTGCCGGCGTACTCGCACCAGCGCACGCACTCGCCGCGTCGCCGGAGCGTCCATTCCGCGCGCCGCACCACTCCATCTCGGTCGCCGGCCTCGTTGGCGGCGGTGGATGGCCGCGCCCCGGAGAAGTTAGTCTCGCACACCGCGGCGTCCTCTTTCTCGACGAACTTTCACTCTTCCCACGCCACACACTCGAAGCGCTGCGCCAACCACTCGAAGATGGATTGGTCGTCGTCGCGCGTGCCGCACGTGCAGTTCGCTTTCCATCACGCTTTGCCTTGGTTGCCGCCACCAATCCGTGTGCCTGCGGCTACGCCGGGAGCGATGATCGACGCTGTCGATGTTCGGTGGCCGAACTGGAACGACACCGCGCCAGACTCTCAGGCCCGCTCGCCGATCGCATCGATCTGCACGTGCACGTACAGCGCGTACCACCACACGCACTGGCTGCCCACGCACCCGCCGATCGCTCGGCGCGCGTCCGCGAACGGGTCATCCGGGCGCGAGAACGCCAACGCCTTCGCTATGCACACACCGCACACGCAACCGGCGCGCGCGACGCCTCACACGAATCCAACAATCCGCGCACACTCTACACATTACCGCACGATACCAATGCGTCCGCGCCGGTGCGCATGATCACCCCCGCCGCGCGACTCGATGCCGATGCACGGACACTCCTCGTTCGCGCTGCTGACCGCTTGGGCCTCTCCGCCCGCGCCTACCACCGCGTCCTCCGCGTCGCACGCACGATCGCCGACCTCGACGATGCCGATGACGTGGCCCGCGATCACATCGCAGAAGCCCTCCGCTATCGCCCGCTGGTCAGCGACTTGAGCGCATCAGACCCTGCGCCCGATCCGACCCACAACTCAGACCTCCAACAAGCCACTCCCCACTGAGTCGTTCAAACCCACAACTCCAAACTCAAACCCCCAACTCACGACGACTCGTCTTGCCGCTTTCGCAGACAGCGGGGTACTCTCAACCATGCCCGCGCTTCACGCCCCCGCCGCTCACGATCAAACCCGCGGTCACGACCACGCGCACGCGCATAATCACCACTCGCCCGGCGCCGGCGGGCACCACCACCTCCCCGCTGCATTCGACCGCGCCTTCGCTGTCGGCATCGCCCTCAACACGAGCTTCGTACTCGCGGAAGCCTTCTTCGGCCTCCGCGCACACTCGCTCGCCCTCATCGCCGATGCGGGCCACAACCTCGGCGACGTACTCGGCCTCGTCCTCGCCTGGGCAGGGACCGTGCTCGCACGGCGGCAACCCACCGAACGCCGCACCTACGGACTGCGACGGTTCTCCGTGCTCGCCGCCATGGGCAACGCCGGGGTCCTCCTCGTCACGGTCGGTGCCATAGCCGTCGAAGCGATCCAACGCCTGCGCGAACCCACCACCGTCTCCACCACAACTGTTGTTGTCGTGGCCAGCGTCGGGATCGTCATCAATCTTGTGACTGCGCTCGGATTCCTCCGCGGCCGAGCGCAGGATCTCAACATCCGCGGGGCGTTCCTGCACATGATGGGCGATGCCGCGATCTCGGCCGGTGTGGTCGTCGCGGCACTCGTGATTTTTGCCACCGGCCTGCTCTGGATTGATCCGCTGGTAAGCCTCGTGATCGCGATTCTCATCGCGTGGAGCACCTGGTCGCTCGCACGCGACTCGATCAACCTCGCACTCGATGCAGTCCCCGCAAGCATCGACCCGGCCGCCGTCCGCGCAAAACTGCTCTCACTCGATGGCGTTACCGAAGTGCACGACCTGCACATCTGGGCGATGAGCACCACGGATGTTGCACTCACCGCACATCTGCAACGCCCCTGCGCCTGCGGCGAAGACGCACTCCTCGCTGACGCAACCCGCCAACTCGCGCACGACTTCGGCATCGGACACGTCACGCTTCAACTCGAACGGGGACACGCCGCCTACCCGTGCGATCGCGCGAAACCCGGCGCAGTCTGATTCCATCGGCGATACGATCGCGTCCACCATCACCGTCACAATCGGTGACACGATCGCACCCACGCTGACGTAGGCTTCATCAACAGGGCGCGTTCAACGCAGCGAACGGCGTGTCATCAACGACCGCGCCAATCACCACCGTCACACCACTCAATTCAACACACCCATGGGCTGTCTCTCTCGCGTCGGCTGCCTCGTTGTCGTCGCAGTCGCCGGCGCCGGTGCCTACTGGATGTACGGCGATCGATTGCCAAGCGAAGTCGTACGCGCCTCCAAGCGCGCATCGCGTGACGTCGCCGCACGCGTCCGCTCCGCAGACAGCGCACGTCGCAGCAGCAACGCCAGCGCCGAACGCAGCATCGGTTGGGTGCAACTCAACGACGCGCCTGACGGCGCCCGCGCGAGCGCGGCACACGGCAAGCTCGATGCGCTCGCAAAACGCACCGGCCCGGCCTACGTGACATTCGACGCGAAGGAGATCGCTGACGTGCTCGCGCCCGCGCTCACGCGCATGCTGCCACGCACTGCATCGCAGTCCGCAGTGGCGATCGTTGGCGACGAAATCAAACTCAGGTCCGTCGTCGAGCTCCGCGACTTTGGCGGCTCAAGTGCACTTGGCACACTCCTCGGTGGCGCATTCGGTGGACGCGACACCCTGCGTGTGAGCGGAACACTCGATTCTCCCAGTGCCGGACTGGCGCAATTCCATGTGCGGGAACTGGAGCTCAAAGGCATTTCCATTCCTTCCGCACTTATTCCGAGCATCGTCCGATTGCTTCGCGATCGCAGCAGTGCAATCGATGCAGGACGTACTGTGTATGCGGATTCGCTTCCGGCCGACGCGCTGCTGGTCAAACTGCCGCCATCCGTTGCAGACGTACGCGTGCACAACAATCGCCTCACGTTGTATCGCGCCGAGCCGTGATGAATGGCGCTCGACGCGATTGCAGGATGTGGTGGCGTGCGGTGCTAGCGGGCGCGGAGGTGTTGGAAGAGCCGGCGTTCGCGCTTTTCGCGGTCCGCCGAGACGTCGGCTGAGGCAGCGGCGGCTGGTGGGGCGACTGGCGCCGCTGGCGGGGTCGCCGGGGCGTCGAAACTGACCATCGGAAAAAGTTCTGTTGGCTCCGCAGATTCTTCACTCGCTTCTATAGCTGCGGGGACATCGTATTCGACCGACGGCTCGCCAAAAGCGAGGTCGATCAAGGCCAGTTCAGGCATCGATTCGTCGGGCTCTGCGAGCGCCTCCCTTGAACTGTCGGATGTAGCCTCCAGCGGCGGTTCAACGAACGCGTTATTCGCAGCGGCGGTTAACAGGTCGTCGTTTTGCACTGGCTTGCGCGGCGTCTCGGCCGTGGGAGCGGAGCCGTAGTGAATCGTGTTGACGGGTAGAGGAGCTGAGGGAATTGCACTCCGGTCAGCTGCAACGGGCGCCGGCGCGTTCGTGGTCGGCGTCGTCATTGGAGCAACTGTGCGGAGCGCCGCGGCAGCCGGAGCTGCAGCCACGCCCAACGGCCGATTCGAGACCGGCGACGATTTCAGCAGCGAGTTGAGCGTCTGGGCGCGTTCTGCGACGCGTGCTTCGAGCCGCTCCACATGTTCGGTAATCTGCCCCAGTACTTCAGCGAGGCGCTCGAGCACAGTCTCGAGATCCCAGCCGGCAACCGGCTGCATCGGATCGTACTCATTCCACAACACAGGCTTCCCTGAGCCATCGAACTCGCCGTAGCGCAGCACGCTGTGCGTCGAGATGGTGAGGATTCGTGTTCCCTGAGTTCCGACTACTGGTTGCGCCCGGAGCACATAGTGTCGGATCCGTGCATCGCGTCCGCCCTCGGGCAGAACCGGGAGCAGTGTCGGAACGCGGGGGAGCAGTCGTGCGATTCGTCGCGCGAGCTGAACAACGTGTGCCGCCGCACGTCGTGTTGCCTGACGATCGTTTTGCGCGGCGACGCGAAGTCGCGAATCGAGCGCGCGCGCGTGTGCCGCCAGGATCGCGCCGCGCGATGCGGCTGGTTCGTCGGCCACTTCGGGTGCATTCTTCGTCGCACCGTGCCTGTCTTTCGCGGAGCCGTCGTTCAATGGCGTTCAGGGGGCTCGGAGGGCACCGTCTCGCGACCGGCGTCACGTCAATGGAGCACTCATCACTTCAAAGGGTATCGGTACTCAACCGATCGGACTTCACTCCGGAAACGCCAAAAAATCGCGTCGTTACGAGTGAAAATCGCACTGCGAAATACAACGCATCACGCGCGCGGCGGATTCGTCACACCGGTGGTGTTTCGATGGAATTTTGCGCAGCGCACGTTGCTCCTTTATCACCTGCTGACTGCCTCATGACACCACATCGCATTCTCGTCATCGACGACGAACCGGGTATCCGACAAGCGCTCGGCCAGCTCCTCGAGTACGAGGGGTACGACGTGCGTTCGGCGGCGAGTGGACCGCTGGGCATCGCTGAGTACGAGAAGTTCCGTCCCCATCTGGTATTTCTGGATGTGAAAATGGCCGGGATCGACGGGCTCGAAGTGCTGAAACGTCTGCGGCAAATCGATGGTGGGGCAACCGTCGTGATGATCAGCGGACACGCGACAATTCAGACCGCGGTCGAAGCCACGCAGCTCGGCGCGTACGACATTCTTGAAAAGCCGCTCGACACCGATCGTGTACTGGTGCTGCTCCGCAACGCACTGCAGCAGCGCACACTCTCCGAAGAAAACCAGCGTCTTCGTCAGACGATCGATTCACGCTACGAAATCGTCGGCCGCAGCTACTCGATCCGCGCACTGCTCGAGCGCATCGAAAAAGTCGCGGCGACACCGGCGCGGGTGTTGATCACCGGCGAGAACGGCACCGGCAAGGAACTGGTCGCGCGCGCCATCCATCGCGGCTCGACGCGCGAACGAAAAGCGTTCGTTGAAGTCAACTGCGCCGCAATTCCGTCAGAGCTGATCGAGAGCGAACTCTTTGGACACATGAAGGGCTCGTTCACCGGCGCCATCAGCGATCGGACGGGCAAGTTCGAACAGGCCGATCAGGGCACGCTCTTTCTTGACGAAATCGGCGACATGTCACTCGCGGCGCAGGCCAAAGTGCTGCGCGTGTTGCAGGACGGCGTCGTCACGCGCATCGGTGGCAACAAGCCCGTTCAGGTGGACGTGCGTGTGCTCGCGGCGACCAACAAGGAACTTGAAGAAGAGATCAACGCCGGGCGCTTTCGCGAAGATCTTTTCTACCGTCTGAATGTCGTCCCGATCAGCGTGCCTGCACTGCGCGAACGGCGCGAAGACATCGAGCTTCTGGTCATCCATTTCCTGCAGCAGCTGGCCATTCGTGACGGACTGCCCGCGCGGAGCATCACCGACGACGCGCTCAAAGCGCTTACCGCGCTCGATTGGCCAGGCAATGTGCGCGAACTCCGGAACACCGTCGAACGACTGGTGATTCTCGCGAATGCGCCGGTCATCGGGATCAACGATGTCGAGCGGTTGGTTGGCCGTCGGGCCGCCGAGCCTGCCGGTTTGGGTGCGTTGGTGGAGTGCGGTACGTTTGAGGAGTTCAAGCAGGAGGCGGAGCGCGCGTTTCTGGTCGCCAAGCTGCGTGCCTTCGACTGGAACGTGTCGGAAACGGCCCGGGCGCTGGACATGCCCCGGTCGAATCTGTACAAGAAGATCGAACGTTATGGGTTGACGCGCGAACACTCGCCCGTGTCCTGACGTTGTCCTTCGTGTCGTTTCTCCAATCGTTTGACCACGCGCTAACCGATGACCGACCGCAACTGGGAAGCCGAACTCGCCAAGATCGACAAGCAGCTCGCATCCGTCTCGGATGAAAGGTTGCTGGCCGACAGCAAGCCCGTGGCCGCAGGGAAGGGTGCTGCGCTCCCCGCGTTGGCGGCGCCAAAGTCAGGGGCACCGGTTCGTGCCGCTGCGCCCAGTGTGGCGGGAACGCGCCCTTGGCTGGCGTGGGTGAAGGTGACGATCGCGGTTGCCGCGGCGGCGGGGCTCATGTTCTGGCCTTGGCCGGCACGCTGCGGCCCGCCGCTCCTTGGCTTTACCGCTGCCACGGGCGGCGTTGCACTCCTCGGACTCTGGAGCGCGATCGGTACCTGGCGCCACCGTCTTGGCCTCGCGCACGTCGCGTCGCTGCTGGTAATCGTCTGGGGGATGCTGCTCGGCGCGCGTGAAATCCTGCCGCGCGTCGGTTACGCCGTGCCGACGGCGGATCGCACGGCGGGCTGGAGTTGTGACGCACTCCCCCAGCCGCCTGCCGTGGTTACGCCTTCGCCCAACTAGTTTTGTCGCATGTCGAAAACTTTTCAGAATTTCATCGGTGGTCAGTGGGTCGCGCCTGCAACTGGCGAACATTTCGAGAATCGCAATCCAGCCGACCGGGATGACCTGATCGGACTGTTCCCCGCGTCAGGCGTTGAAGATGTCGAGCGCGCCGTTGCGAGTGCGGTGCGTGGCTTTGAGCGATGGAAACGGACGCCGTCACCGGCGCGTGGCGATGTGCTGCGGCGTGTCGGCGACCTGCTCGCTGCGCGCAAAGACGAAATCGCGGAGCTGATGACGCGTGAGATGGGCAAGCCCGTCGCCGAAACCAAGGGCGATGTGCAGGAAGCGATCGACACCGCCTACTACGCCGCGACAGAAGGGCGTCGTCTGTTCGGGCATACCGTGCCGAGTGAGTTGAGTCAGAAGTGGGCGATGAGTGTGCGTCGTCCGATTGGCGTGTGTGGACTGATCACGCCGTTCAACTTCCCGCTCGCGATCCCGACCTGGAAAGCGTTTCCCGCGTTGCTGTGCGGCAACTCGGTCATTCTCAAGCCGGCCGAAGACGTGCCCCACACGTCGACCGTGTTGGTTGAGATTCTGCTCGAAGCCGGACTGCCGCCTGAAGTGATTCAGCTGGTGCACGGCATGGGGGAAGTTGTCGGCAAGGCGATCGTCGAACATCCGAAAGTGCCGGTCATTTCGTTTACCGGCTCAACGGAAACCGGGCGCATTGTTGGCGAGACGTGTGGTCGCATGCACAAACGGTTGTCGCTCGAGATGGGCGGCAAGAACGCCCAAATCGTCCTCGACGACGCGAATCTCGATCTCGCGATCGATGGCGTGCTCTGGGGCGCCTTCGGGACGACCGGGCAACGGTGTACCGCCACGAGCCGTCTCATTCTGCAGGACGGTATTCACGACGCGCTGGTTGAACGTCTCGTCGAGCGTGCCCAGGCGCTCAAGCTCGGCGACGGTCGTATCGCGGGGACGGATGTTGGCCCGCTCGTTCACGAAGCATCGCGCGAAAAGGTCGAGCGCTACGTCGAGATCGGAAAAGCGCAGGGCGCCACGTTGCGGACGGGCGGCTCACGTGCAACCGGTGGCGCGCTCGATCGCGGATTCTTTTTTCAGCCGACGATTTTTACCGGCGTGACGGCCGGATCGCGGCTCGAGCAGGAAGAGATTTTTGGACCGGTGCTTTCGGTGATCCGCGTCGCTTCCGTGGACGAAGCGTTCACGGTAAACAATGACGTCCGCTACGGTCTGTCGTCGTCCGTCTATACGTCCAACGTGAACGTGGCTTTCCGCGCGCTGCAGGAGCTCGACAACGGCATTACGTATGTGAATGCCCCAACGATCGGCGCTGAAGCCCATTTGCCCTTTGGTGGCGTCAAGGAAACCGGCAACGGTCATCGGGAAGGCGGGTGGGAAGTGTATGAGTTCTACTCGGAGACGAAGGTCGGATACATCGACTACTCAGGCGTGCTGCAACGCGCGCAGATCGACAATTACTGAAGGTCCAGCAAGGCTCCAACGTCGTAGTTCGCGTTCCCGCAGTCCGTTTCTCGCAGCCGGCGCAGCATGAACCCGCCCGAAGTCGCTCCCCCGGAAACACCACGCACGATAACGGCCATCGTGGATCGCGATGAATCGCTGCGATCGGCGGCGTTGCGTGCGGCCAACGGTCGAACGCGAGCAGCGCGTGGGTTTCGGCTGACGTGGCTCTGGGAATGGGCGAAAGTGTTTCCGGCGGCCGTGCTGCTCTTTCTGTTGTTGCGTTCCTTCCTCGTCGAGGCCTACAAAATTCCGTCGGGGAGCATGGAGCGTACACTGCTCGTTGGCGATTTTCTCCTCGTCAACAAGCTCGTGTACGGCGCGGAGATTCCGTTCTCCGGAAAGCGGCTTCCGGCCATTCGTGCGCCGCGCATCGGTGATGTGCTGGTATTCGAATGGCCGGTTGATCCAAGCAAGAATTTCGTGAAGCGGCTGGTTGGATTGCCGGGTGACACGCTCGCCATGCGCGACGGCGTCTTGGTGCGCAACAGTGTCGCGATGAAAGAGCAGTACGTCGTGCACACCGAACCAAATGTGGATCCGGTGAACGACGATTTCCGCTGGCAGAAGGGCTTTGCCGTGAATACCGCTGCGGCCGCAGGCGCTGCTGTTGGCGCTGCGCTGGATGGGGCCTATCGCCCGTCGCGCAACAACTGGGGACCACTGGTCGTACCGCCCAAACATTTCTTCGTACTGGGAGACAATCGCGACAACTCCCTCGACAGCCGGTACTGGGGGTTTGTGCCGGACAGTTTGTTGCGTGGCACGCCATTGGTGGTCTACTACAGTTTTACTCCCGATTCTGCGCAGCCGTTGGCGTGGCTCACGCAGATTCGCTGGTCCCGTTTCGGGAACGTGGTGCGTTAATGCACGTTGATTGGGCGCGGCCAGTGCCGCGGTCCTGCATCCGCGTTAGCATTATTGCGTGAGGTTCCGGCAGTTGGTTTTCCTGATCGGTTCCCCCTGCTGATTTAACCTGTCGTTGATCGCCGCCCGCGCCGTGTCGATCGAATGACAGTCCGCCCCCGCCCTAGCGAGCCGCTGTCCACATGGCCGTATCTCCGTCGAAGAAAAAGGCGTCGTCGTACGAAGAAGGTTCACTCGACCAGTATCTGCGCGACATCAGTGCGTACCCCCTGATCTCGCGTGAAGAAGAAGCGGAGCTCGCACGCCGTATTCGCGTCGGCGATCAGGAAGCGCTCGACAAGCTTGTTCGTTCCAATCTTCGCTTCGTCGTTTCAGTCGCGAAAAAATATCAGAACCAAGGCGTTTCGCTCTCTGATCTGATCAACGAGGGAAACCTCGGTCTCATTCGGGCCGCACACAAATTCGACGAGACGAAGGGGATCAAGTTCATCTCCTACGCCGTCTGGTGGATTCGTCAGGCAATTCTGCAGGCACTCGCCGAGCAGTCGCGAATTGTGCGTGTGCCGCTGAATCGAGCGGGGACGCTGCATCGCATCGGGAAGCGCGCGAACACGCTGCTGCAGGAACTCGGTCGCGAAGCCACGCACGCCGAAATTGCCGAAGGGATGGACATCACCGAGGAAGAAGTCGCCAAGACGATGTCGATCTCGCAGGTGCACCTGTCACTCGATGCGCCGCTCACACCAGGCGAAGACAATCGCCTCCTCGACTATCTCGCGGACACGGTCAACCCCACCCCTGATGAGCAGACCTTCGAGAAGGCGCTGACCGAAGCGATCGAAGATTCTCTCGGCGGGCTCAAAGAGCGCGAAGCAAAAATCCTGCGACTTTACTTCGGCATCGATGGCGCCGAGCCGATGACGCTCGAAGAGATCGGCACGCTCTTAGGCATCACGCGCGAACGCGTGCGGCAGATCAAGGAAAAAGCGCTGTCACGTCTCCGGCACGTCTCGCGCGCCAAGTCGCTCGAGAGTTTCCTCGGCTGATCGTCGGCGCAGCCCGACTGACCTTTTCGACTCGCCATGGCTTCGACGTATTCATTCGACGTGACCACCGGTTGTGACTTGCAAGAGGTCGACAACGCGGTCAATCAGGCCTCCAAGGAGGTCACGCAGCGCTTCGACTTCAAAGGATCGCACATCCTGATCGAGTTCAAGCGCGCCGACAACCTGATTCAACTCGAGGCCGAAGGTGAAATGCGCCTTGAAGCTCTCATCGACGTGCTGCGCGGGCGTTTGATCAAGCGCGGTGTGCCGGTGAAGAATCTCGACATCGGCGAAGCCAAGCCCGGAAGCCACGAGATTCTGCGCAGCGAGATCAAACTGAAGATGGCCCTCGACAGCGACACGGCGAAGAAAGTGAGCGCGGCCATCAAGGACGCGAAGCTGAAGAAGATCACGGCCAGCATTCAGGGCGAGCAGGTGCGCGTGTCGAGCACCGACAAGGACGCCCTGCAGGAGTGCATGACGATGCTCAGAAAGGGCGATTTTGGCGTGGAGCTGCAGTTCGGGAATTTCCGCTAGCACCCAACTGCAACTGCGGTACACGGAGAACAGCACGAGAAAAGCAACTGCGAGAACCGCAGGAGAACCGCAACAACTGCTATCGTGGTTGTTGGTTTTCTCCCGCTTTTCTCGTTTTTGTTCTCGTGCCGTTCTCCGTGTACGGCCGTTTTTTTTTCGCCGTTTCCTGAGTTTTCGCTTTCAGTTACCTGCCGTTTTCCGTGTCCCGCCGTTCGCTGTTCCGGCGAACCACCGGTATGACAAGGACCCCGGTCCCGTTAGCTTTCCGGGATGCTGAAAATCGGTTTGGTCACCCTCGGGTGCGACAAGAATACGGTAGACTCCGAGCGGTACCTCGCTGACTTGCTCGCGCACGGTGCGCACGCGGTCACCGATCTGGCGGAAGCCGAGGTCGTGGTCGTCAACACTTGCGGCTTCATCGACGCGGCCAAGGCCGAATCCATCGAAGCGATCATCGAGGCGACCCGTCTCAAGGACGACGGCGTCTGTCGCGCCGTCTTTGCGATCGGCTGCATGATCGAGCGGCATAAGGGCGAACTGCAAGAGGCACTCCCCGAAGTCGACTGCTTTCTGGGGACGTCGGAAACCGATCGTCTGGTGCCGGAACTGATCGAACGCGGTCTGATCAGCGGCGAGATTCTCGAACATCCCGGAGTCCGCGTCTTTGGCGGCGAGACCGCACACGTCCGCTATCTCAAGGTCAGCGAAGGGTGCGACCACGGTTGCGCATTCTGCGCGATTCCGCTCATGCGCGGCAAGCATCGCTCGTTCGCGCTCGACGATCTCATTCGCGAAGCGCAGTTGCTGGAGATGCAGGGAGCACGCGAACTGAATCTGGTCGCACAAGACTTGGCGCACTACGGCCGCGATCGACGCGATGGGTTTACGCTACCGGAGTTGCTGGAAGCGCTGGTGCGTGAAACCTCAATTCCGTGGCTGCGCAATCTGTATCTGTACAGCGCCGGTATCACACCGCGTCTGCTTGAAGTGATCGCCGAGAACCCGCGGATCGTGCGCTACCTCGATACGCCGATGCAGCATGGATCGGATGCGGTGCTCGCTCGCATGCGTCGCCCCGAGCGTCAGCGCACCATTCGCGAGCGCCTCGCGCGCTACCGCGATGTCGTCCCCGATCTGGCTGTGCGGACAACGGTGATCGTCGGATTCCCAGGTGAAACGGAAGATGACTTCAATATCCTCTGCGACTTCCTCGAAGAGATCAAGTTCGATCGCGTTGGCTGCTTCACGTACTCGCCGCAGGAAGGGACGCGCGCGAACGAGATGGAAGACGACGTGCCCGATTCGATCAAGAGCGAGCGGAAGGAACGCATCGAACAGTTGCAGCGTTCCATCACTTCGGAGCGGTACGAACGTTTTCTCCAACGCGATACGCGTGTGCTGGTCGACCGCGTTCACGACGAACCGGGGATTCTGGTGTGTCGAGCCGCGTGGCAGGCCGATGATATCGATGGTGTGACGTATGTGCGCGCCGATGCGCCGCCGGGGGCGATGCTCGATGTGCGGATCGAACAGGTGGTGGACGACTACGATTTCCGGGCGACTTTGCTCGCGATTGCCGATCTGCCGCAGAGCGCGGCGCGTCGAACTTCGCGATCACTGCCGCTCGTCAACGCCGGAATTTCCTCTGTCGGGAGCTTTGGACGATGAGCCTTGATGCACCCGCCGCTGAACGAGCGGCGACCGAAGTGCCGATCGGAAGTGAAGAGCAGGTAGCGTCCCGTTCGGGCGCGCGTTCCGCCGAAATCATGGCGCGAGGGCGCGCCCGTTTTCCTGGCGGCGTGAATTCGCCCGTGCGCGCATTTGGCGGCGTGGGTGGCGAGCCGTTCGTGGCGGCGCGCGGTGAAGGCGCGAGGGTGTGGGATGCGGATGGCAACGAATACATCGATTACATCCTGTCATGGGGGCCGCTCGTGCTCGGCCACGCTCCGCCGGTCGTGCTCGATGCGCTTGCGGAAACGATGAAGCACGGCACCAGCTTCGGCATGCCGACTGGTCTTGAAGTGCAGCTCGCGGACAAGATCGCCGAGCGGATGCCGCATCTCGAGATGATGCGCTTCACGTCGAGCGGCACAGAAGCAGCGATGACCGTCGCGAGGCTGGCCCGTGCTGTCACAGGCAGAGAGCACATTCTCAAGTTCGAAGGGTGCTATCACGGCCATGCGGATGGATTCCTTGTCCGCGCGGGTTCCGGCGTCGCAACGCTCGGTCTCCCCGATTCGCCCGGTGTGCCGGAATCACTCGCCAAGCTGACGCTCACCTGTGCCTACAACGATCTCGATGCGGTGGCACGGATTGCGCGCGAGGTGCCGCTGGCCGCGATCATGCTCGAACCGATCGTTGGCAACGGTGGATTCATTGAACCCACGCCGGAGTTCATTCCCGGTTTGCGACGCATTGCTGACGAAACTGGCGCGTTGCTCGTCTTTGATGAAGTCATGACTGGTTTCCGCATCGCCTTTGGTGGAGCGCGCGAGCGCTTCGAGGTCACCCCCGACCTGACCGCACTCGGCAAGGTCATTGGCGGTGGCTTGCCCGTAGCTGCATACGGTGGGCGTCGTGACCTGATGTCCCGCATCGCGCCTGCAGGTCCCGTCTATCAGGCCGGCACGCTCTCAGGCAATCCGCTGGCCATGGCGGCAGGCATTGCGACACTTGGCATGCTCACGCGCGATCTGCACGACAAGATCACCGCGCAGACGGCCAAGCTCGTTGCCGGCTTGCGCGACGTTGCAGCCACGCGCGGTGTGCCCTTCACCGCGAGTCACGCGGGTTCGATGTGGGGTTTCTTCTTTCGTGCAGAACCGGTTCGCACGTTCGAAGAAGCGAAGCAGTCGGACACCGAACTGTTCAAACGGTTCTTTCACGCGGCACGTCGTCGTGGAGTATCGCTGGCACCGTCGCCGTTCGAAGCGTCGTTCATGTCGGCCGCGCATGGCAATGCCGAAATCGATGCCACACTCGATCGGCTCGATCGTGCGCTCGCCGCCGCGCTCGCCGGCCGCGACTAGCGATGGGACGGCGGCGGCTGCGTCCTGAGTCGATTGTCGCTGCGGCGATGACGACGATTGTTGCCGCTGCCGCCTTTGCGGTCGCCTGTGCGCCAACATCGCGCACTGGACCTGCGAGTCCGAGTCTGAACGGTGGACCGCAACAAGGGGCAATCCGCGGAGAGCTGCACGGTCGACTCGATGGCGTTGATCGTTTCGCGCGGATTGCGCTCGCAACTGGTGTGACCGTCGCGCCGATTTCGTCGACCACCAGGTGGCGTGTCGACGAGCAGGGCGGCAAGCAGCTACTGGTAAGAGGGAACGGCACAGAACCTTGGCGCATCGAGCGCAATGGCGGGTTGCTGCGCATCGCAGGTGAGGGCGACGACGCGACGCCGTGGCGGCAGGGGCCGTTTGTGGTGCGTACCACGGCAACCGACGGCATGCTGCAGTACAACGGGCATCGCTATCGTGGCGAGCTGTGGTTCTCGGCGACCGACGGGGGCATTCTCGTGGTGAATCGCCTGGCCGTCGAGGACTATCTCAAGGGCGTCGTGCCGACGGAATTGGGGACGCGACAGGAGATCGATCGTCCGGCGATGGAAGCGCAGGCGATCGCGGCGCGCAGCTACGCGTATATGCGTGTGCCGAGTGCGGAGGCGGTGCAGTCGACGGCCGCGTACGACATGGTGGCGACCGTTCAGAATCAGGTGTACATGGGCGCTGACACTGAACATCCTGTCGTGAATCAGGCCGTCGATGCGACGGCGGGGCTCGTGCTGCGCTTTGGAGGGCTGTTGGTTGATGCGCCGTATTCGGCGTCGTGCGGCGGACGGTCGGCGCTGCCGACCGATGTGTGGCGCGACGCGAAGAGTCAGCCGTATCTGCAGGCCATCGATGATGTGAATCCCGCGACGGGGAAGCCGTTCTGCGACCTTTCGCCGCGCAATCACTGGACGGCCGAGCTCGACGAGGGGCAGTTGAACGACGCCGTGCATCGCGCATTGGTTGCGGCGGGCGCGAATGCGCCGAAGCCGACGTCGGTGCGTGAGGTCGAAGTGACGAATCGCACAGCATCCGGTCGCGTTGGCGACTTGCTGTTGCGAACCGATCGAGGTGACGTGCACGTACGCGCGAACGATGTGCGTGCAGTGTTGCGCGATGTGCGTGGCGCGATCTTGTTCAGCACGTATTTTTCAATTGACCGCGAAGCGCGAAATCATGGACACCTGACTGGTGTGACTTTGCGCGGCGCTGGCAACGGACACGGGGTTGGGATGTGCCAGTGGGGTGCAATCGGACGGGCGCGCGCCGGGCAGGATGCGCGAACGATTCTGGCCCACTACTACCCGGGAACGGTCGTCGGCTTCGCGGACTGAAGGTTTACTCTCCGGAGGCGGCATGAAGGACGGCGTACGCATCGCCGTAGTCGGTACGGGCGCCATCGCCCAGTTGACGCACATTCCTGTCCTCGCGAAGCTGCGCGGGGCATCACTCGTCGCACTGTGCGACAACGATGCCGCGAAGGCGCGCGCGCTCGCCGACAGATTCGGTGTGCCCGACGTTTTCACCGATTTCGAAGAGTTGCTCGACTCCGACGAACTCGATGCCGTCGTGATTGCGACACCGAATCATTTGCACGAACCGCATGTGCTCAGTGCACTGCGGGCCAAGCTTCACGTACTGTGCGAACGGCCGCTGTCGCTGACCTCACGGGGTGTCGAGCGTTGCATCGCTGCGGCGCAGAAAGCAGATCGTCGGCTGGTCGTTGGCCACAATCATCGCTTTCGCGCCGATGTGCAGGCGCTCGACCAGTTCATTCGCAACACGGAATTGGGGCAGGTGACGTCCATCCGCTGCGGAGCATTCCAGTTCAAGCGCGGCGCGGACGGCTGGCGCAATCGTCGCGCTGAGGCGGGAGGCGGCGCGTTTCAAGAGCATGGCTTTCCCTTGCTCGATCTCGCGCTCTGGCTCGCCGATTCGCCGACGCCGGCGCGTGTCTCAGCGTCGATGCGTCGTGGTCGCGCGGCCGCAGCGGTGGAGGAGTCGATGCAGGTGCTGCTCGAATGCGAGGGCGGTATGTCACTCTCCATCGATGTGGATTGGACGTACATCGGTGACGAGGATCGCTGGTGGTTTGAAGTGCACGCGACGCGCGGAGCCGCACGCTTGTCGCCGCTGCGGGTCACGAAGGAATTGAATGGTCGTCCTGTCGATGTCTCGCCCTCTGGCGCGGCGTCGCGCGAGAGTCCGTTTCTGCAAAGCTACCGCGCTGAAATTGCGCACTTTCTCGCTGTGATTCAGGGCGAAGCGCCATACGAGCCGCCAACCGATCAGGTGCAGGTGCACCGCATTCTCGAAGCGATCTATCGCGCGGCCGACGACGGGAAAGAGATCCGCTTCTGATGCGACGATGCTTCGCGGCACTCGTTGCGAAATTCGCATGGCCCGTCGCATGGCTAGTCGCATTCGTGATGAGCATCGGTGCGGCGTCGCTCGCGGCACAGGAGACCCAGCCGCCACCGCCACCTGGCGTCGATGCCGTACTCGACAGCGCGCGAGCGATTCGCGGGGCGCATCTCTCCATCTCGCTGCTGACGTACGGTCCCGGCGACGAAGTCTTTGAGCGCTTCGGGCATGTGGCACTCGTTGTGCGCGACACCACGACAGGGATCGATATCGCATTCAACTGGGGAATGTTCGATTTCGATCAGCCGAACTTTCTTGTGAACTTCCTGACCGGCGATACGAAGTACTGGATGGCCGGATTCAATACGCAGGCGTTCAACGATCTCTATCGACGCCAGAATCGTCGCATTCGTCAGCAGGACCTGGCGTTCACGCCCGTCGAAAAAGCAGCACTCTTTGATTTCGTGGCGTGGAATGCGCGCGACGAAAACAAGTTTTACCGTTACGACTACTACGGCGACAACTGCGCGACGCGCATTCGCGACGCGATCGATCGCGTGCTCGGTGGCGCGTTGAAACCCGAGCTGACGGTGCCCGGAACAGGGCACACCTGGCGCGGCGAAACAGCGCGCATCACGGCCACTGATCTGCCGACGTACGCGGGAATCGAGATCGCGCTCGGTCGGAACGCGGACAAGACGCTCAGCAAATGGGACGACGTATTTCTTCCCGACTATCTCGCTGATCATCTCGCGGGATTTATCGTGCATCGGCCGGATGGAAGTCGATACCGGCTCGTCTCGTCCGACTCGGTCATCTTCGCCGCCGATCGAGTGCCACTGCCCACCGAAGAGCCGTCGCGCGTTGTGACCGCAGCGCTGTTCGGGCTCACCCTCGCAGGGTTGATCGCTGCACTTGCCGACGCCAAACAGCACATCGCCCGAGTACTGCTCAGCGTCGGCGTCGCGCTCTGGTACCTGGTCGGCGGCGTGCTCGGCACGCTCCTCTTGCTTGCCGGGACCGTCACCAAGCACGCGCCGTACATGGGTTCCAACCTGACGTTGTTGCAACTGCATCCACTGATGCTCGTCGCCGCGTGGCCCGTCTCTCTTGCACTGGTACGCAACGTACGCGGGCGGACAGCGATGGGAATCAGCGCGGTACTGGCGCTGCTCTCGCTGGCCGGTGTGGCGTTGCAGCTGGTTCCGTGGCTCGCTCAGTCCAGTGGCGTTGTTCTCGCGGTCACGGTCCCCGTCCACGTCGCGCTCGCGATCGCAATGTGGAGACTCGATCCGGATGAGGCGATGCACCGCCGCGTGAGTGTTCCGATGCAGCGCGCAGCATGAGCGCATCGACGGCGCGTTCAACCGGAGTGGCGACGTGAAGCGCGTGGCAGCAGGTGTGGACGTCGGGGGCACGTTTACCGATCTCGCCGCCATCGCGGAAGATGGAGAAATCCGCACCACCAAGGTGCTGAGTATTCCGGCCGACCGCGCCTCTGGCGTGTTGGCGGCGATCGACGCGTCAGGGATATCCGGCTCAGCATTCGCGTTCATCGCACACGGCACCACGGTCGTCACCAACTTGCTGCTCGAGCGGGCCGGTGCGCGTGTCGTTGCCTGCGTCACGAGCGGCTTCACCGACCTGCTGGAGTTACGCCGGCAGGAGCGCGCGTCGCTGTACGACTTGACCAGGCATCATCCGGCGCCGCTCGTTCTGCGCGACGACGTCATCCCCGTACGCGAACGGATCGTGCCCGAAGGTGTGCTGCACGCCTTGGACGAGTATGCAATTGCAGAAGTCGTGCAGGCCGTAATTGCACGCAGTCCTGACACGGTTGCTATCACGCTGCTGCACGCATACGCATCGCCCGCGCACGAAGCACTTTTGCAGCGGGCGCTGAACACCGCGCTCACTGCCGCGGGTGTCAGTTGCGACGTGGTCTGCTCACACGATGTGCTGCCCGAAATTCGCGAGTACGAACGACTCGCGACGACTGTTGCGGAAGCTTACGCGCGTCCTGCCGTTCGGCGTTACCTGGGCGATCTCAAGTCGCGACTGACCGGGCGCGGCTATCCCGCGCCACGTGTCATGACGTCGGCGGGCGGCACGCTCCGCGCGAGCGACGCGGCAGAACATGCGGCCTCGCTCGCGCTGTCCGGGCCTGCGGGTGGTGTGACGGGCGCTGCGGCAATCGCACGCGCGCTTGGAATCCATGGTGCGCTCACGATCGACATCGGCGGCACAAGTGCGGACGTGGGGCTCATCGACGACGGTGAACCGCTGGTTGAGCGGGGCGGTGATGTGGCCGGCGTTCCCATCGCACTACCACGCGTACTCGTCGAAGCGGTTGCCGCAGGCGGTGGCAGCATTGGCTGGCTCGATGCCGGTGGTGCACTCCGCGCCGGACCCGAGAGCGCCGGTGCAGTGCCCGGGCCGGCAGCATATGGGCGCGGCGGGTTGAGACCAACTGTTACTGACGCACACGTTGTACTGGGCCATGTTGCGACAGGCGAATGGAGTGGCGGTGTCACAATCGAGGCATCGCTTGCTCGTCGGGCGATGGAGACGCTATCGGTGCCACTTGGCGTATCCGTCGAGCGGGCAGCAGAAGCGCTGATCGCAACGGCCGATGCCACAATGGCCCGCGCGCTGCGCCGCGTGTCGGTCGAGCGCGGCGTCGATCCGCGTTCGGTCGCTCTGATCGCGTTTGGCGGCGGCGGGCCACTGCACGCGTGCGGACTCGCCGCACGGTTGGGGATGTCGAGGATCGTCATTCCTCCACACGCCGGTGTATTGAGTGCGGTCGGTCTCGCGCTCGCACCGGAACGACGCGAAGGGTTGACGAGCTTCGTAATGGAGACCGGCGCAATCGAAACTGCTGCGCTGTCGGAACTGCTCGAACGTGAAGCGTTGCGTTTGCGCGCGACCGATGGGGCCACGCTCACCCCGCGGTGGTGGGCACGCACCCGATTCGTTGGCCAGGGCTACGAGCTCGATGTTTCGATCGCGCCAGGTGATACAGGCGATATGATTGCGACGCGTTTTCTCGAACGACACAAGGCGCGCACAGGCTTTGTGCTCGACCGCGATGTGGAGTGCATCAGCATCCGAACGGCGCTGATTGGTGATGCATGGCCGGTGCGATTCGCACGTGGTGAGCGCGCGTCGCGTACTGAACCCGCGGTCGATGTTGACGACAGCTTTGCCCTCGAACGCACGCTCACGGGCCCCGCGATCGTGCGACTGCCCGACGCGACGCTGCGCGTTGGTTCCGGTTGGAGTGCACGGGCACTGCCTGTCGGCGGTTGGCTGATGGAACTCGCATGAGAGCGCCCCCTCTGCACATGGTCGGAACATGACGCGCGCCACAAGCTCTCCCACCGCACGAATCGTTGGCAACGCAGTACGGCCGTTGTTGCCGACCGACGGACCTGTGTACGTGCTGCTCGTGGGCGAAGCACCCGGTCCACGTGGCGCAGACAAGAGTGGCATTCCGTTCTTTGGCGACGCTGCGGGGCGCCACTTGTACGACGCGCTTGTTCGGATGGGCGCCGTCTCTCTGCCCCTCGAAGTGGAAGAGATGAACTGGGATGGCAGCCTGTTCGCCGAGCACGGCCTTCGACCTGCCGCCAACGGTGTCGCACTCGGCAATGCGTTCGATCGCTGTCCGACCGATGACGGCGTCTCGTTCCGCGCACCAACGCGCCAAGAACTTGAAGGCGCTGACAACGTCGCGCGCCTCACGAGCGAGTTGCAGATGTTGGCCGAGCGTGGGCTTAGAGGCGTCGTGACGATGGGTCGCGTTGCGACGAGGACACTCGATGTGGTGCTGCGTATAGCGCCCATGGACGGACTCGTGCGTCACGCATTGCCGCATCCGTCGGCGCAAGGATTGCTTTCGATGGCACCGGATCGTGGACGGGGTGCAAAGATGTCCGACCTCCAGCTCGCGTGGCAGGTGAAGCTCCGCGACGCTGTCGTCGACGCAGGCTATCCATCGCATCTCGCAAAAGCGTTTTCATGACGACAACAGCCTTCGATGCGCTTGATCTGACGGTGTTCGCGCAAAGCGTGGCGATGCTCGCCGAAGAGATGGGCACGCTGCTCGAACGGAGTTCGATCTCGCCGAATATCCGCGAACGACGCGATGCATCGTGTGCACTCTTTGATGCTGACGGTCGCATGGTGGCCCAAGCTGCGCATATTCCTGTGCACCTCGGCGCGATGCCTGAATCAGTTGCCGCCGTGCGCGCCGTCGGTGTCGCGCCACGCGACCTGTTTCTGCTCAACGATCCGTCGCACGGCGGCTCGCACTTGCCTGATCTCACGATGGTCGAGGTCATCGCGCATCCGACGGACGCGTCGCGCATCATCGGCTACGCGGCGGTGCGCGCGCATCATGCTGACGTCGGTGGTATGAGCCCCGGGAGTATGCCCTTCGGCGCAACGGAGCTCTTTCAGGAAGGGATCATCGTTCCGCCGGTTCGCCTGGAGCGCGATGGCGTGGCGCAGGACGATGTGATGCGCCTCGTCCTCGCGAACGTGCGCACACCTTCTGAGAGGGAGGGTGATCTGCGCGCGCAGCGTGCCGCGTGTGCGTCGGGCAGCGCGGGATGGCAGGCGCTCTACGCGCGACTTGGGCAGGCGCATCTCACCAGTGCGATCGACGCGCTGCTCGACTACACCGAGCGACGCGTGCGCGCACGTCTGGCACTGCTTGAGGGCGCGGCAGGGCATGCGACGGACGCGCTTGAAGGCGATGGCGTGTCCGATGCGCCAATCCCGGTCGTGGTCGCGGTGCGCGTCGCCAACAGCACGCTGCACATCGATCTCACGGGCACGTCGCCGGCAGTTCGGGGCAATGTCAACGCTCCACCGGCAGTTGCCCGCGCGGCCGCCGTCTTCGTGTTGCGCGTGTTATGTGACGACGATGTGCCCGTGAACGATGGTGTCGCCCGCGCGTTACGTCTGACGATCCCGGACGACTGCGTCGCGAACGCAAAGCGGCCGAGTGCAGTCGCCGCGGGCAATGTCGAGCTCTCGCAACGCATCACAGACGTTTGCTTCGCCGCGCTGGCCAACGCGGCGACGACCCACGGGGTACGCGACTTGCCCATCCCCGCATCCGGCCAGGGCACGATGAACAACGTCACGCTCGGCGCGAGGGGGTGGACGTTCTACGAAACGCTGGGTGGTGGCCAGGGCGCGAGTCTCCGCGGGCGCGGACCCGATGCAGTGCACGTGGGCATGAGCAATACGCGCAATACGCCTGTTGAGTCGCTGGAGCGCGCGTATCCGTTGCGCGTCGTCGAGTATGCGGTCCGTCGAGGCAGCGGTGGCGCGGGGCTTCACCGTGGCGGCGACGGGGTGATCCGTCGCTACGAAGCGCGCGTGGCGTGTACCGCGACGCTGCTGACCGAGCGGAGAGTGCTCGCACCGCCTGGTGCCGCGGGCGGCGGCGAGGGCACACGAGGTCGCAACTTGCTCAATGGCGAGCCGCTGCCGGCCAAGTGTCGCGTGACCATGAACGTGGGCGACGTGCTCACGCTCGAGACGCCGGGCGGCGGCGGGTACGGGGCCCAGGACGACCCGCGCGTAACGTAAACGCACGACTATCCCGTCCTTCTTCCTTGGCGCGCTTCGAGTAGCAATCGGGATCGCGCCGTTTCTTCCCGATGATCGCACACTTCTCTCTGCTCCGGTCTGCCGGTCGTTGGAGCGTGATCGCGTTCGCTGTCGCACTCGCGGCAAGCGCGGGCGCGGCGACGCGTCTCTATTCTCAGCGCCGTATGCTCATCGAGCCCAACGCCGAGTACGACGGGCGGTACACGTTCGTACGTCTGCGTTATGACGTTTATCGGCGAAGCGGGTGGGAGTTCGACTACCCGGCGATGGAGCGCAACTTCATGACAATCGTGCAGGACTTGAGCAAAATGAGAGTCCATTCGAAGGAGAGCAACATCTCCGCTTCGTACCTGGTTGCACAAGGGCGGCTTTCTCATCGTTGACGATTTCTATTTCGCCCAGCAGTGGGCCAACTTTGAACGCTCGATGCGCATGGTGCTCCCTGATGCGCGCATAGTGACGCTCGACATTACGCATCCCATCTTCGACGCGTTCTTCCACATCAAGACGCTCGACGGGATGACGCATCCTGACAACTACAACGCGAAAGCGGTCTTCCTTGGAATTTACGAACACAACGATCCGTCAAAACGGCTGATGGCGATCATCAACTACAACAACGATATCGGCGACTACATGGAATGGTCTGGGCAGGGATGGTATCCGGTGAACATGAGCAACGACGCGCACAATTTTGCGACGAACTATCTCGTGTACGCGATGACGCATTGATGCGTCGAATCTCATCTGTCTTCGCCTGCGTCGTCACGTTGATCGCGGCGCCATTGCAATCCATCGGCGCCTCGCCGGCGACAGGGTGGAAGCGCGCGACGGTGACCGTCGGTGCCGACCGACTGCTCGGTCAATACGCGCACCTGATTCGGGGCAAGCGGCTCGCACTTGTATCCAACCACAGTGGACGACTTGCAGACGGCACACACCTGGCCGACGCGCTGTTCCGCCTGCCCGGTGTTCCGTTGCGCGTGTTGTTCGGCATGGATCACGACATTCGCAGCAACGACTACTCGGCGCCCAAGGACGGCGACCGCGCGATGGACGCGACAACGGGACTGACGAAGTTCAATCTCTACGGCGACGTGCATCGCCCAACGCGTGAGATGTTTGCCGATGCGCAGGTTGTCGTCTTCGATGTGCAGGAAGTTGGCGCGCGATTCTACGAGCACATCAACATTCTGGGCTTTGTGATGGATGCTGCCGCCGAGTACGGGCTTGAAGTGATTGTGCTCGATCGCCCGAATCCGATCACCGGTCGGCGCGCCGATGGGTTCGTGACCGACTCTGGCTATCGCTTCCGCTTTGGCTCGTACGCGCGCGTGCCCGTGCTGCACGGCATGACGATGGCTGAACTCGCGCGTTACTACAACGGCGAACGACTGCTGCAGGGCGGACGCACTGTGAAGTTGCACGTCGTTCCAATGCTCGGCTGGAAGCGCGGTATGTGGTTTGACGAAACAGGCCTCGAATGGCGAAAGCCGTCGCCAAATCTGCTCACGCCGGAATCGCTGCTTGCCTACACCGGCACCTGTCTCTTCGAAGCCGTGAACGTGTCGGAAGGGCGGGGGAGTGATCGCCCATTCGAGGTCATAGGTGCGCCGTGGCTGGACAACGTCCGCGCGGCGTCGATGCTCAACGCCCTCAAGCTTGGCGGCGTACGCTTTGATACCGTGACGTTCACACCAGAGCAGAAGCCATTTCATGGACGTCCGCCCAAACTCACCGGCGAACGTCTCGCGGGAATTTCAATTCACGTCACCGACCGAAACGCATTTCGCCCGTATCGCGCGGGCGTCGCCCTGCTCTGGGCGGTGAACAAGCTGCACGCGGATAAGCTTGTCTGGAACGACGCCGTGCTCGAGCGGTTGACGGCGACTCCACGCCTCAGGCAACTGATTCAGGCGGGCAAGTCCCCGCGTGAACTCTTTGCGTCGTGGTCACGCGAAGTTTCGACGTTCGAATCGAGCAGCATGAAATACCGATTGTACGGCGCGTAGACATTCATCGAAGCGAGTTCGCGCTGAATCTCAGAGCCCCGCTGAAAAGCAACTACAGTACACGGAGAACGGCACGAGAACTAGAACGAGAAAAGCAGGAGAACCGCAACAACAATGCAGTTGTTTGCTTTTCTCCTGCAATTCTCCGGTTTTTCTCGTGCCGTTTTCCGTGTACGGCAGTTGCCTTTGTTTTTGCTTACCTTGTATTCCTGACTACGGCACGATCTTCGCCACCGGCGCCGTCTTCGGATCCACCAGCGGCCGTCGGTCTTTCAGATGCTCTTCCATCTGCAAACGCGGCACACCGTCCTTGAGCCAGTCGGGTGCGGGCTGATCACGCAGGAACGTGTCGAACCATTCCGTCATGCGGAGGTTGTAGTCCTTCTGGTTTGCCGGTCGTGCGAGTCCATGGTTCTCACCGACATACTCAAGGAGCACGACATCCTTGCCGAGTTGGCGTAGGTGATTGTAATACGTGATGCCTTGGTTGAAATCGACCGCACCGTCGCGATCGTTGTGCAGGATCATGAACGGAATGCTCAGATTCTGCGCGAAGTTCTGCGGCGAATTGCGCATGTATGCTTCGGGCACATCGTTCGGCCCACCTGTGAAACGACCCTGGCTGGAAATGAAGATCGATGCATCCGTGCTGCCGGTATTCCAGTACACTGAGCCAAACATCGACACCATGTCTGTGAGTGGTGCGCCAGCGACTGCCGTCTTGAAGATATTTGTCTGCGTGGTGATGAACGAGGTCTGATATCCACCCCAGCTGTGACCCTGCAAACCAACGCGCGCGGTGTCGATCATTCCCGTCGCGATAGCGGCCTGCACGGCCGGCACCACACACCACACGGCCGAACGCCCCGGATCGTTCACATGATAGACGATGTCCGGCTTGAGGAAGGCGTAGCCGCGTGACGTGTACACGCTCGGATTCGAATAGCGCGTTGCATTCGGCTCCGTGTAGACGTTGTACTCCTGGCTCAGCTTCTCGTAGATGTACGTCAACATCGGATACTTCTTGCCCGGCTCGTAGCCAGCGGGAAGATAGAGCACCGCCTGATGCTTGCCGCCGCCGTTGTCGCAAGTGTAGTCGATCAGCTTCGCGCCCGGCGTCCACGCGACATCTTTTTGCTGCGGATTCGCATCGGTGAGACGACGCTCGTTCTTGAGCAGATCATCGGCGGCGTAGAAGTCTGGATATTTCACGACCGTCTGACGCGCATACACCCACGTGTTGGCATCGCGCGCCTTCCGATAGTCAACCTTGGCATCTTCGAACGCGATTGTTCGCGTTCCGCCTTTCAGCGCATCAACCTGAACGAGTCCTTCTTTCTTCGTCCATTCGCCGTATGTCTCCATGAACAACGGCTTGGTCGGATCGATGATACCTCGATCTCGCGGATCAGAAAGCACACGCGTCTGGTAGCGGATCTGATCGGCCTTGCCATTCATGGTCAGATTCACGGCTCTGCCGACACCAGTGGTCGGCAAGCGCCACATATCCCAATTGTCACGCACAAAAAGACTCGCGCCGTCTTTGGTCCATCCAACCAGCGCGCCACCAATTGCCGGCTTTACCTGGTTGTGATCGTCTTCGGTGTTCCAGAACTGCGTTGGCACACCTGTCGTGATTGTCTTCGTCGCGCCGGTCGCGAATTCGTACGACTTCCACTCGCCGCTATCGAAGTAGACGTACTTGCCGTTGTCGGGAGAGAAGTTGAGTCCCGCCCCGCCGCCACGGCCGCCACCACCACCACCGCCGGGCACCTTCGCCTGAATCACCTTGCGCTCGCCAGTGCTCACGTTGATCGCATAGATGTCGCGATATGCAGTGCCTTTGATCCCCTGCTCGCGCTCGTACGCCGACACGTCACTTCCAACGGCCCACGTGTCTTTCGGGCCAACCGAGACCTCGCGCAGTTTTGCATCTCCGAGCTTCACAACTTTCGCCGCTGTCATGTTGAACGCGGCGAGATACGCGAACGCTTTATCCTGCGCTTCCTGCACCTGCTGCTGCGCCTGCGGACGCGGATCCTTCCAATGCCACAGAATCAGGGAAGGTACTTCAGCATCCGTCTGTGGGGCGGCAGCGACCTGACCGCCAGCGCCGGCGCCCGGCGCCGTGCCACCGGGATTCGGCGGCGTGAATCCACCAACGGCACGCGGACGTGGCGGACGCGGCTCACGCAGCCCGAAATAGAGCACGGCTTCCTTGTCGCCCCACTCGAGCGCGCGATCGCTGCTCACGACCAAGCCGCCGGTGACGCCGGTCGATTTGGCCGTGATCTCGGTCAGCTTCGCGCTCGCAACAGCAGCGTGCGACCATGCGACAATCGCGGCGTCGTCATCGCCACCAGCGGTATCGGTCACCACGCGAAGCGCGGCGAGTGCATCGCTTGAATCACCCCACGTCAGCCGACGATATGACGCCTTTTTGACGTCGAGTGTGCGCGCAATACCCGTTGAGAGTTGGCGCAGCTGCACACTGTTGCCGAGTTGATCGACAGTCGCGATGGCGAGTGCAATCCAGTCGGCAGAGTCATCGAAAGCGAACTCGCTCACATCTGAAATCGGCTGCGGTGTGCCGCCCGTGAGATTCACCAGCTCGAGCGTCGTGCCGGTCTGCGTCGTCTGCGTCGCTGCACCACTAGCTGCGGGCGCGGCCGCCGCAGCGCGCGGTGCGGCGTGATGGACCGCAATCCAGTCTGATTTGTCACCCGCAAAACGGAACGCGCGCACGTTGTCGAATTCGCGCTTCGTTCCGTCGGCGAGATTCACGACGGCGAGCTTCGTCTGCGTGTTGGCTGCGGCCGGTGCAGCGCCGCCCGCAGGCCCGCCCACGCGTCCGCCGCGACCACCACGTCCCGCCGCTGCCGCGCTGCTGGGGTATTCCAAAAACGCGACCCATTTCCCGTTGCCGCTGATGCTGAGTGTCGCGCCACCGGCACCAGGCCCCCGCCCAACACCAGCTCCTCCGCCCGACGGGTCGCCGATCGCGAAGCGCATCTCTTTTGCGCCAGCGGTGGTTGCGCGCACAATCACTTCGCCGTCGCCTTCACTTGGCGAGAGCACGTACGCAAACCACTTGCCGTCGTTGGACAGCGTCGGCGTGCGAATCCCCTTCCACGACAGGAGATCGTTGACGCTCAACTGACGCCCCGACGACGCTGGGGGTGTCCAACGCGAGACGGGTTTGTCATCCTTCGCGCCGAACGGCAGCGAAGTGAGTGTGTTGGTCGCTGGCGTCGCAGTTGTTGCCGGCGGCTGTGCGCTCGCCGAAATCGCAGCGAACGAAGTGGCCGCGACTGCGAGGCGGGCGCGGTGCATGTGGCGCATAGAAAATCCCGGGTAGAGGCTCGGCCTAGAGTAGCGTGACGCCGAACGATGGGAAAGAAGTCCAGACCGGTTCTTCGTGCGCCACTTCGGGAGATTTCGCCGGTGACGGTCTACTGCAAAGCGCCCAGCGACGTCACGGTCGAAGTGAGCTGCTCCAGCGGCTGCGCGCTTGGGCGCAGGATGTGACACCAACGCTGCGGAAACTTCAGACCAGCGCGCTTTCCAGCTTTCTCTCGAGCGAGCGAATCTCGAGCGTGACTCCTTCGGCGGCGGCATCCACGCGCAAGGAGCTCGACAACGACTGCGCGATCTCGCGGCAGCGCGTCACCATGCCGGTCAGGTCATCATCGCTGCGATCGGGATGATGATGAAAGAGTAGCAACGTTCCCGCATTGCACGCGACGGCAAATCTCGTCGCTTCTTCGGCCGACGAATGTCCCCAACCGACGTGCGCCAAAAGTTCGCTGTCCGTGTACGTCGCATCGTGGATCAGCATCGGCACATCGCGCAACGACTCTGTAAGCTTGTCGCGCCACGTCACGACTGTCGGATCGGTACTGCTCATCCCGAGTTCGTTGTCAGGCGCATAGGCGAGTAGTGGCCCTGACTCGTCTTCGACCACGATCACTGTTGCACCGCCCGGATGGCGTGCACCCAATCCGCGCACTCGGCACGCCGCGCCAACTGCTGCGCCACCATCCACGTCCCAATCGATGAACGACAACCGGCCGGTCAGCCCGCTCAAATAAGGGAAGAGCGGTGGCGAGAGCAGACTGCCGACAAAAGCGCGGAGTTCACTCAGCGGGGTATGGGCGCACGCAAAGACGACATCGCGGGCACCGGCGATCAGAGACGAAAAGTGCGGCAACCCGAATACATGGTCGCCATGCCGATGCGTCAAAAAAATATGCACCGGTCGGCGATCAGCCACGCCGTCGATCGATTCCCCCAACGCGCGAATTCCAGTCCCGGCATCGAGTACGATCAGCTCACCGCTCGCGGGCCGCACTTCGACACACGGCGTGTTTCCACCGTATTTCACGGTGTGGGCACCCGGACTCGGACACGTCCCACGCACCCCCCAAATGCGGATGCGTGCGCGCGCCGGTGCTCTGTCCGGCATCAGAGGCGTGGGCGCGAGCGGGCTTGAAGGGCCGTGCGGTCGACGATGGTCACGAGCCGTCGTTGCACCGAGATGAGTCCCTTTTCCTGAAACTCTGCCATCGCCCGCGAAACTGTCTCGCGGCTGGCGCCGATCATTTGGGAGATGGTCTGGTGGGTCAGCTGTTTCACCAGTACCGCCGGTTCGCCGGGGCCTGCATGCTCGAGCAGCACCTTGGCCACGCGACCAGGTACGTCGAGCAAGATAAGGCTGCCGATCGTCCCATCAGCCTGCCGCAGGCGACGCGAAAGCTCGACCATCAGCCCCCACGCAACCAGCGGCGACTGCTCGACCTGCCGCCGGAAATCGGCACGCCGCAGGACCAGCAACCCCGATGCCTGCGTGGCCACGACGTGCGCCGAGCGCGGTCGACCGTCGATGAGCGACAGTTCGCCAAAGTGATCGCCGATACCAAGCACGTCGAGGATCACCTCGCGGCCGTCTTCAGCAATCAGCAGCACCTTCACCTCACCCGAGCGCACCACGTACAGAGCGTCGCCGGGGTCGCCTTCGCTCACGATGACGGCATTTTTCGCGAACTTCTGCTCGCGGGTGAGTTCGGCAAAACCTCGCACCGAGGCACGATCGAGCTCACGAAAGAGCGGGACCGTGGCGAGAAAGTCCGTTATTCGTTCGAGCGACACGCTCATTGTGTTTGGCGTGAAGCGGAGAGGAGTAGTTCCGAAAGTCACCATGACATTATCCTCGAAGCCGGCAGCCTCGGGTGGTCGACCAGTGAAGGTACCGTGAAGGACGTGTGTTCGGCTATCTTCCCTGTTACCTGTGCAGAGCGCCGATGTGCGGTCTCACTGGCAATCTGTATTCCACAGCGACAGGCTATGCCGTCGCGAGCACCGTGCGCGGTGACTCGAATCACACTCCTATGCATTTCTGATGCCGAGTTTCACGGCGACAGCATTCCGGCCTCGTGCCGAGCTACTGCTGCGCTCATCGCCACGCTCATGCTGACCCACTTACGCGATCGGATCACCGACGCACTGCGGCGCGCGACCGAAGTCGAACAGCTGCTCTCCGATCCGGAAACGGTGAAGGATGCACCGCGACTCGCGTCGCTCGGGCGCGAGCATCACCGGCTTGCCGAGGTTGTGACAAAAGCCACTCGCCTCGCCAAGGCCGAAGCGGAATTGAACGACGCCCGTGAAATGGCCGATGGCGACGACGCAGAATTCGCCGCCGAAGCGAAGGCCGAAGTGGATCGCCTCGAAGCCGAAAGTGCGTCGCTCGAGAAGGCGCTGCTGCCGCTGCTCATTCCACGCGATCCGCTCGACGATCGTCCCGCGATTTTCGAAATTCGCGCCGGCACCGGTGGCGACGAAGCATCGCTTTTCGCTGCCGACCTGTTGCGCATGTACACGCGTTTCATCGAACGACGCGGATGGCGCATTGAACCCATCTCCTACTCCGACGGGGCACTCGGCGGCATCAAGGAGTCAGTGTTCAAAGTGCTCGGCGATGGTGCGTTCGGTGTGCTGCGGTGGGAGTCGGGTGTACATCGCGTGCAGCGCGTGCCCGCAACCGAAAGTCAGGGGCGCATCCACACGTCGGCAGCAACCGTGGCGGTGCTCCCCGAAGCCGAAGAAGTCGATGTGCGCATTGAAGACAAAGACTTGCGCATCGACGTCTTCCGTTCATCAGGACCCGGTGGACAGAGCGTGAACACGACTGATTCAGCCGTACGAATCACGCACATTCCGACTGGCATTGTTGTTTCGCAGCAGGATCAGAAGTCGCAGCTGCAGAACAAGGCAAAGGGGATGGAAGTGCTGCGCGCGCGCTTGCTCGATCTGCGTTTGTCCGAGCAGGAATCGGAACGTTCGCGCATGCGCCGTTCGCAGGTTTCGACAGGCGATCGTTCTGCAAAAATTCGCACCTACAACTATCCGCAAGGACGCGTAACCGATCATCGCGTCGGCGTGACGTTGTACGACATCGATCGCGTGATGAACGGCGATCTGTCGCAGTTCCTCGATGCGCTCGCCCTCGCGAACGCGGAAGAGCAGCTGAGCGGCTGACGTGCGGGCTCTGCTCACTGACATCGCGCGGCAGTTGGAGTCGGCAGCGGTCCTCGATGCGGAAACGCGCGCCGATGCTGTCCGCGAAGCCCGATTGCTGGTGGCGTCGGTGCTGGATATTGCACCAGGGGAGCTGGCGCGCCTGCTCGATCGGCCCGTGCCGCACACCAGCCGCGAACGGATCATGGCCGCTGTGGCGCGACGGATGCGCGGCGAACCACTGGCGTATTGCACGGGGCTGGCCGCGTTTCGCCATCTCGTGCTCGCGGTGGACGAGCGTGTGCTCATCCCGCGCCCCGAAACCGAGATCGTGGTCGGCGAGGCGTTGCGCCTGGTGGCGAACCGGCCGGGCGGAATTGCCGTCGATATCGGCACAGGCTCGGGGGCGATTGCCCTCGCACTCGCGTCGGAAGGGGCGTTCGACGCCGTCATCGCCACCGACGTATCCAGCGACGCGCTCGCCGTCGCGTTGGCGAATGTCGCCCGTTTGCCCGCCGGCTCCGCCCCGATCGAGTTTCGAGCGGGTGCCGATCTTGCACCGCTCGCCGGGGTAATCGCCCGTGTGATTGTCTCGAATCCCCCCTACATTGCGTTCGGGGAGGCGGAGGCACTCACGGCAAGCGTGCGCGACTGGGAGCCGGCAACGGCCCTTTTTGCTGCCGACGATGGCATGGCCCGCTACGAAGCATTGCTGGCTGCCGCGTCGGTCTACCTCGAACCGGATGGCTGGCTGGTCCTCGAGGTCGATGCGCGCCGAGCACAGCTGACGGCGCTTCGGGCGATGGCGCGCGGTTTTGAGGGTGTGCGTCTCGTGTGCGACCTGAGCGGTAGGGAACGCGTACTCCTGGCGCAGAATTCGCCCAAGGCGAGCGTAGTTGCACGAACGATTTTCACGTCATCACCGGCAGCACTTTCAGCGACACCAACTCCGTCAATTACTGCATCCGGATAAGAGGCCGGGTATCATGCTCGAAGATAAGGCGAAGGATCTTGGACGTACCATCGGTCAGAGCTCGGAATACAAGGCCGTGAAGCGCTCCAGCGAAGCACTGAACTCCGATCGCGATGCGACGGTCATTCTGCGGCAGATGGAAACGATCCGGACCGAAGCGCAGGCTATGATCGATCGCGGTCAGGAGCCCACACCCGAAATGGAACAGCAGCTCGACGCGCTGTTGCAGCAGGTGCAAACGAATTCGTCGTATCAAAGCGCCATCTCGGCGCAGGATAATTTCGACAAGTTGATGCTGCGCGTGAACACCTGGATCGCCGACGGTATTCGCGCCGGCGCGACCAGTCAGATCATTCTCGGCTGATCCGTCGCTGATCACGCCACCACGCGCGCTGCCTCCAACGCATCCCATGGCCCAAGCCGGAGTATTCCTCGTTCTCGAGGGCGGAGAAGGCGTTGGCAAGACGACTCAGTGGAATCGTCTGTCAACTCTGTTGACGCACGCCGGTCACGATGTTGAAGCATTGCGCGAGCCTGGTGGCACGCCGGCGGGCGACGTGTTGCGCGGCGTGTTGCTCGACCCCACCGCGACGCTGGCGCCCGAAACGGAAGCACTGCTCTTCGCCGCGTCTCGTGCGGAGTTGGTGGGGCAGGTCATCCGACCGGCGTTGGCGCGCGGTGCGGTGGTGTTGGTCGACCGGTTCCTGTTGTCGACGTACGCCTATCAGGGCGCAGGTCGCGGACTTGCCTTGGAGGCCCTTCGTGCGTCCAATCAGTTAGCGACCGGTGGGTTGGCGCCGGATCTCACTTTGCTCCTTTCGATGTCTCTCGATGACTCACTCGCGCGGATGCACTCCCGGGGTTCGGCCGATCGCATGGAGCGCGAGTCCGTGGCATTCCACGATCGCGTGACGCGCGCGTTCATTGCTGCCACCGAACCACACTGGCAGACGCTGTACCCGGAGATCGGGGCCGTGGTGACGGTTGACGCGAACGGACTGGTGGATGAGGTGACAACGCGGTGTGTCGCGCGTCTCGTCGAGCGCTGGCCGGCTCGGTTCACCGCTTTGGGAGACGCAGCGCCCGATGCGCTGAGTGGATTCACGCGTGCCGGTGCAACGCATGGCTGACGAACTGCCCGATACACCACCAACATCCCGCAGGCGTTCACGCGGCATTGCCGCGGGGGCACTCTTTGTCGCGCTGCTCTCGCTCGGCGGCTGGTGGACTGGGCGCGACCTGACCAAGGGCGCCACGAAGCAGCGTCCTGCGGTCGCAGGCGCGCATCTGTTCGATCAGGTTCTTTCGGCGATCACGCGCAACTACGTCGACTCGCTCGCCGCAGACACGATCTACAACAAAGCCGTCGTCGGGCTATTGCATGAGTTGAAGGATCCGTACACGACGTTTCTTGCCGAAGATCGGCTCAAGCGGCTGAACGAGCAGATCAGCGGCACGTATGCCGGCGTCGGTTTGCAGATGGATGTGCGGGACGGTTGGCCGACGGTGATCGAAGCGATCGTCGGTGGCCCCTCTCATCGAGCCGGATTGCTCTCCGGTGATCGTATTGTGCAGGTTGGCGCTGATCCGACAAAGGGCTGGAGTCGTGAAGACGCGTCGAAAGCGTTGCGCGGCCCACCGGGTTCGCGCGTGGCGCTGACCATCGAGCGCGGTGACCAGCGCCTCGTCATCTCGGTACAACGCGACACGGTTCACCTGCGCGCAGTGCCGCACGTTGCGATGCTTGCAGGTTCCGTCGGTTACGCTGACGTGAAAGTGTTCAGCAGTCAGACGACGATTGAGTTGCAGGCCGCCGTCGATTCGCTCGTGCGAGCGGGCGCGCGTTCGCTGGTGATCGATCTGCGCGGCAATCCGGGTGGACTGCTCGAGCAGGGGGTCGCGGTCGCCGAACTCTTTCTCGATCCGGGGCAGAGCATCGTGCAGCTGCGCGCGCGGCCGGGCTCCGCACCGCAGACCTTCACCGATCGCGATCAGCAACGTTGGCCGACATTGCCAATCACGGTGCTCGTTGATCGTGGCAGTGCGAGCGCGTCAGAAATTGTTGCGGGTGCGTTGCAAGACCACGATCGTGCGCTGGTGCTGGGCACCACGTCGTTTGGCAAAGGCAGCGCGCAGAACCTGTATCCGCTCGTCTCCGGCGGTGCGTTGCGTTTGACCACCGCGCGGTGGTACACGCCGGTCGGCCGCAGCATCAATCGTCCGCCGCCTCGCGATCGGGATGACGATCAAGCCGACAGCAACGGCGTTGCATTGCCGGCCGACACGATCCGTCCGCGCTTTCGCACTGATGCCGGCCGGTCCGTACTCGGCGGCGGCGGAATCACCCCTGATGTCGTTGCCGGCGACACCATCACACCGCTCCCTGTTCAGGCGCTTGCCCGCGCGATGGGCAAGCATCTCGGTGCCTACCGCGACGCGCTCGCCAAGCTCGCCACGCAGCTCAAGCGCAGCGTGAAGGCGCCGAGTGACGCAGTGACACCTGGCATGCTGGACGCGCTGTACAAGGACTTGCAGGCGCGGGGCGTTGCACCGGACCGCCGCATCTTTGACACCGCGTCGCCGTGGATTGCGCGTTCGCTCGGTTACGAGATGACGCGCGTCGCGTTCGGTGCAGATGCGGAATTCCTGCGTCGCACCCAGGACGACGTCGCATTGCAGCGCGCGGTCACGTTCATGCAGGGGTCGCATACACCGCGTGATGTGTTTGCGCGGCTGGAGCAGCAAAGGACTGTTGAGATCCCGACGTCGCCCTAGCTGCGGCAACTCGGGTCTCGAAACTCAAACTCACCACCCGGAACTTCTCAGTACCCAGTGGTGAGTTCGAGTTTCGGGTCTCCAGTTTTCCTAAGTGCCCGGGATCTTGGTAACGACTTTCGTCCCTTTTGGCACCGCAAACCTGAACGCGTCCTTCCGCAGCGTGGCTCCGGGCGTCCATGTCGTCAGCGTTATAGTTCGATCGACTCCCTGCACATCGACAACCTGCACACGGATCGGACGCGGCTCCTTGTCGTCGAGCCACAGCGTCGCGCGCTGAAACGGCGCACTGCCGCCGGCCTTGGGCACGAGTTGCACGCGATGCGTCGCTCGCCCCTCGACCGTAGTCGCATCTCCGCCGGAGATCGTGAACGACTTCCGCGGCGCTTCGAGCAGCTGCCCAAGCAAGTCGGCGACGATTGCGCCGTCTGCGTCGGCGGGAAGTTTGAGTACCTGGCCCGGTGTGCTGCTTGGGAGATACACCCAGAGCGATTTGCCGTCACCGACGATGCGATCGCCGACCGGATCGGTGAAGGTGATCGACACCTTGCCGGGGCGCTGCTGCTGAAAGAGCCCGCGTGATGTTGCCGTGCGGCCGAGCAGCGGGTTGGTGATCTTCTGCTCGAACTGTGCTTCGAGCGTTCGGGTCGCACCCCACGCTTTCGCAACGCGATCGTACGCGGCTTCAGCCGTTTGCGCGTCCGCGCTGGATGTCGCGACGGCTATCACCATTGCCGCGGCGCCCGAAGCGCGCAGGAACTGCCCACTCCAGACTCGAACCCACCACTGGTCACTGAGAAGTTCCGAGTGGTGGGTTCGAGTCACGAGTCTTGAGTTGAGTGTCATACCTGTTGCTACACCACCGGAAAAGCGCTGTGCCGCTACGGTGCCGGCGGTGGCGGCGCGATTTCACGCCCGATTGCGCTCGCGATCGCCTTGAGCTGCTTGACCAGCTCCGTGAACTGGTCGGGGTAGAGCGACTGTGCGCCGTCAGAGAGTGCCTTGTCCGGTGTCGGGTGCACTTCGACGAGAATACCGTCGGCACCGGCTGCCACTGCTGCACGCGCCATTGGCGTGACCTTGTCGCGCAGCCCGGTGCCATGACTCGGGTCGGCCACGATCGGCAGATGCGACAGCTTGTGCACCACCGGGATTGCGGTGAGGTCAAACAGATTGCGCGTTGCGGAATCGAAGGTGCGCACGCCACGTTCGCAGAGAATCACATGCGGATTTCCTTCCGACAGGACGTACTCTGCGCTCAACAGCAGATCGTTGATGGTGGCCGCCATACCGCGCTTGAGCAACACGGGCTTCCCGATCTTTCCGACGTGACGCAACAGCGAGTAGTTCTGCATGTTGCGCGCGCCGATCTGAATGCAATCGGCATATTCAGCGACGAGATCGGCGCCGGTTTCGTCCATCGCTTCCGTGACGATCGCGAGTCCGGTCACCTCACGCGCGAGTGCCAACAGTTCCAGTCCACGCTTGCCCATCCCCTGAAACGCGTAGGGCGATGACCGCGGCTTGAATGCGCCACCGCGCAACGCCGTCGCGCCGCCGGCCCGCACTGCACGCGCCGAGGCCAGAATCTGTTCTTCGCTTTCGACCGAGCAGGGGCCAGCGAACACGACGATCTCATCGCCGCCAACACGCACGCCCGGCGCGATCTCCACGATCGTCGATTCGTTCTTCCACTCCCGTGCGGCCTGACGATACGGCTTCTGCACAATGAGCACGCTGCTGACGGCGGGAAGGCCTTCGATGTGTCCCCAATCGATCTGCGAGTCGTCGCCGAGAAGACCGATTGCCATGCGCGTCTCACCGGGCATCGGCATGGGCTTGAATCCCTGACGCACGATCTCATCGCACACGCGTTGGATATCGGCGTCGCTCGCTTTCGGCTGCATTACGACCAGCATGGCACGTCCTCAGTAATTCACTTCGATGGACCAGCCGTCAGTCGCGAGGACTGTCGGCCCGGCGTAGCGTTCCGCCACTTCCGCGATGATGTCGATCATCTCAACGGGCGGATAGAAATGCGTCAAAACGAGGCGTCGTGCCTCGGCGCGCGACGCGAGCGCGCCGGCCTGCCGTGGCGTCAGGTGTTCACGGATGGCCATTGCGTCGGGAAGCGAACACTCGGCCAACAGCAAATCGCAGCCGGTCGCCCACTGTGCCAACGCCTCGTCTTCACCGGTGTCGCCGGTATACACGAGATGCGTCTTCCCGTCATGGACGGAATATGCAATGCTCTCCAACGTGTGCGGTACCGGTTGCGCGCGCAGAGAGACGTCCTCTGCGAGCGCCACCGGGTCCAGAGGGGTGATCTCTCGGATCGTCAGCGGGAAGCCGGGAGCAAGCATCCACGCGCCATACACGGCCGCCATCCGTTCGATGAGCGCGATCGTCCCGACGGGACCGATAAACGTCGCGGGCTCGACGCGAGGTGGCAGCTGTCCCCATCGCCACCCCATCAGCAACATCGGCAGGTCCGCGATGTGGTCCGCGTGAAAGTGCGTGATCGCGACATGCGTGATGCTTGACCACGACACGCCGAGCGCCGCCATGCGATGAACCGTCCCACTGCCGCAGTCGAGCAGGAGCCGTACATCACCCGTCTCGACCAGATGCGCCGCTGCGACACGCGTCGGATGCGGTGCCGCAGTCCCGGTACCGATGGTCGTCAGTCGCATGGTTGGCAAGTCCGGAGAAAAACTGCAGGCCACGAATCACACGAATTACGCGAATACAGACTTCTTGAAGAAGAACTACGGGCCGCGAATTATGCGAATACCGACTCTTTGGAGAAACACTGCCCGCCACCGGTCACGCGACTTGCACGAAAACCGTCACTCCCCCCCCAAAAACTGTTCGCCGCGGATCGCGCGACGTATTTGAGTCGACTCCGAACCAATTCGTGTAATTCGCGAAATTCGTGGCCGCCGCGCGCAGTTGCTGATCTGGCCCTGCCCGGATACAGAAATCAGCGCGGGCGGAACAGTGCTTTTCGAAAGATCGGTGGCTGGCTACCAACCCGGAAGCGAACGAGATACACCCCCGGGGCGACCACACGTCCGTCGGCACCCGTGCCATCCCACACAAAGCGGTTGTCGCAGCTGCTGCCCGCACCCGGCGCGCCGCGTCCGTAGCGTCCCGGCGTGAAGCTCACCGATGCATCCGCTGAAGCAACGACACTCTTCACGAAGTTGCCGCGTGCATCGAGCACATCGATCGCAACGCGACCACCGGGTTCACCCAGATCGAACCAGAAACAGGTGTTGAATGACGACGCCGAGGGAAACGGATTCGGAAAATTCTGATAGAAGATCGTCGTAGTCGGCAACGGCGGATCGATGATCAGAAATGTCGCCGCATTGGAAAGCCGAATTGTCGCGCCCGTGCCGAGTGTTGCGCGGAGCGTCCATCGATACGACGTGTTGGCCTGCAGGTTCGTATTCGGCCGAAAGGTCGTATCCCGAAGGCCACCCGCAGCCACTTCGGTCCGCCCCTGCGTCGAAATCTCAAGTTCGTACGTCCAACGCCCTGTTGACGGATGCACGGCTGCACTGCGCCACACGAAGAGTGGCTGTCGAATGTCGAAAATGTCGCCGTTCGGTGAGTTGGGCGTGATCAGCGTCAGCCACGGCGGTACGCGCTTGGGCCCGTATGT
>JBKJTE010000147.1:0-7397 GCA_046590495.1 Gemmatimonas sp.
CCATCGTCTGCGGAAAGAGGTCCCAGAGCAGTGCGCCAATCAGCTGTTCGGCCGTTCGATGCAGCTGCTCTGCGCCGGCCGGGTTGATGTAGAGACATCGCCCATCGCTGTCGAGCGCGACGAACGCGGTGGGCGAGCGCTCGAGCATCTCAAAGCGGACCTGCGCTTCAAACGACTCCGGCATCAGGCTCCGTATTTCCAGTTGAACGCCTTCCCTTCGGCCACCTACGCCAGCGTCGGCGATCTTCAAGTTGTTCTTCTTTGTGAGCTCGGCTTTCAGCTCGGGCGGAATCACCACCGGGCGCGGTGTGACGCTCCGCTTCGGCTTGTCCATGGAAATCCCGTCGTCATTGACGATCAGTGAGCCTTTCCAGAAACCAAACGTACCGTGTGCTTTGAACGACGCCATCCCGCACAACATCCCCTTGTACATGAAATGGGGAAAGCTCCACTTCATCGTCTCTTGGGTTTTCGGGCAGGCGGCATGCACCATTTCGCGCAGCTGTTCAAGAATCGGTTGCACAAACGGCGCCGATTTGGCGATGCAGGCGTCGACGCGTGGGTCGCGTGTGCCGATGTGCAGTGCCATTACTTTTTCGTCTGCTTGAGAGAGTCGTCGCGGATCTTTTCCCGCTCAATTATGCGCGCGATCGCCCGTCTGAGATCGCGCCCTTGGGCGACATACACCGAGTCAAAACGATCGAGTCCCTCAGCGTAGACCCGCCGTGACAGCAGCACCGCATTGTTGAGCGGCACGCGCTCAACCCACCCCTTCGGATAGCCTTTCAACTGGGGCCCGACGCTGTCCACCAAGCGCTGCCTGCCATGTGCGTAGACGCTGTCCCGCGCGGCGATCCGGGCGGACGTCGCATCCGTCGGAAGTGCACTGAACACGCTGTCGATCTCGTGCGAGAGCCGAGCCCAGAACGCCCCAAGCAGGAGGTCGTCCTGCCAGTCGTCCTGAGCCCGCCGCAGCGACATCGTGTCCCCGCGTGCGCGGAAGAAATGCTCAGCGCCGCGTCCGCCGACAAAACTCGCAAACGACTCGTTGAACGGAACGCGTCCCTTGGCGAAGTAGGTGTTGTGCAGCAGTTCGTGAATGATCGTATTCGCCAGTGTGATCGAATCCGTCGCAATCGTCGTACTCACCAGCGGATCGTTGAACCATCCGAGCGTACTGAAAGCGGATGACGCACCAACACTGACGTCGAATCCATCAGCACGAAGCTTGATCGCCGTCTTTTTCGCTTCGTCAAAATTGAAAAAGCCTTTGTACGGAAACCGTCCCACTACAGGAAACCACCACGTCTTGCGTTCCAGTCGGTCGCGATACGCCGCCGAAAGCACGAGGACAAGCGTGTCGCGATCCAGTCGCGAGTAGGCGGTGAAGCTCTTCCCCGCTTTGAGGCCGAGCGAGTCGACCGCAAAGGTGCGCGCGGCGACGACAAGTCCGAGTTTTGCACGTGTGACCGCGTCGGTTTTTGATGTCGCCGAAGTGTCGGCAACGACGCGTGCAATCGGTTGACGACGCGACAGAATGCGGGCTTCTTCGATCGCCGCGCGCGAGATGTAGCACCCCATCGGGGTGAGGCCGAGCACGATCGCGAGGAGCACGACGATGCTGCCCGTCGCGCGACGGAGAAAGCGCCAGCTCAGTGGGAGTGCGATCCTGCCGTGTCGTACGCGTCGTGTGCGCAAGTGCTCCCGTGACCTTGGATGAGGGACTATTCTTCCCGACCTATGTCGTTCGTACACCTGCATTGCCACTCCGAGTATTCGCTCCTTGACGGCGCGAATCGTATCGATGATCTGATCGCGCGCGCCAAGCTGTTCGAACAGCCGGCGCTGGCCATCACGGATCATGGCAACATGCACGCCGCTTGGGAATTCCAGGAGAAGGCGCGCAAGGCCGGTATCAAGCCGATCATCGGGATGGAGGCCTACGTTGCGCCCGGCGATCGACGCACCCGTGGACGTCCCGCGCCTGGTGCCAAGCCGTACTACCATCTGGTGCTCCTCGCCCGCGACCTCGTCGGGTACAAAAACCTCGTCAAACTGTCGTCGCTTGGCTACACCGAAGGGTTCTACACCAAGCCGCGCATCGATCGCGAACTGCTCGCCGCGCACTCCGAGGGGCTGATCGTTTCGTCCGCGTGTCTCGCGGGCGAAGTCGCATCGCACCTGATGGAAGATCGCGTTGACCAGGCGCGCGAGGCGGCGGCCTGGTACGCCGAGCTGTTCAAGGGACGCTACTTCCTCGAGGTGCAGGCGCACACCAGCGAAGGACAGGCCAAGCTCAACGCGAAAATTCTGTCGCTGTCTGACGATCTCGGGCTGCCCGTGATTGCGACGAACGACGCCCATTTTCTCAGGCACGAAGATCACGACGCGCACGACGTCCTGCTGTGCATCGGTCTGGGCAAGGATCGCAACGATCGCGATCGCATGAAGTACGACGACGGACTGTACTTCAAGAACGCTGACGAAATCCGCCCGTTTTTTCCCGGACGCGACGACGTGCTCACGAACACGCTTGCGATTGCCGACACGGTCGATGTGCAGTTCGCGAAGAAGTACTACGTGCCGTCGTTTCCGTTGCCCGCAGGCGTGACGTCGGAAAACGATTATCTCGTGGAGTTGGCGACCGAGGGCGCGAAGGTGCGCTACGGCTCGCCACTCCCCGACAATGTGCAGGAACGTCTCGACTACGAACTCGGCGTCATCACCAAGACTGGCTACGCCGGCTACTTCCTGATCACCGCGGATTTCATCAAAGCCGCGCGTGACATGGGCATTCCCGTCGGACCTGGACGTGGTTCTGCTGCAGGTTCACTCGTCGCGTATGCCACGCGCATTACGGATGTGTGCCCGCTCGAATTCGATCTGCTCTTCGAACGCTTTCTGAATCCGGAACGCGTCTCCATGCCTGACGTCGACGTCGACTTCTGTTTCGAACGTCGCGGCGAGGTGATCGAGTATGTGCGCCAGAAGTACGGCAAGGATTCCGTCGGGCAGATCGTCACCTTCGGGACGATGAAGTCGCGCGCGGCCATCAAAGATGTTGGTCGCACACTCGGCTTCACGCCGGGCGAAACCGACGCCCTTGCCAAGCTGATTCCCAACGCACCGAACTTTTCGCTTACTGTCAAGGAAGCGATCACGCAGGTGCCGGAAGTCAAACGCTTTTATCAGGAAGATCCGCGCTACAAACAGCTCCTCGACTTCGCGATTTCGCTTGAAGGGCTGTCACGTCATACCGGTGTACACGCGGCCGGTGTGGTTATCGCACCGGGCCCGCTCGACGAATTCGTGCCGATCTGCACGCAGGCAACGAAGGGATCGGGTTCTGGTGACGACGAACGGGTGATCGTCACACAGTACGACATGAACGCGCTTGAAAAGGCGGGCATGTTGAAGATGGACTTTCTTGGACTGACGACGCTCACCGTGATCAGCGATACGCTCGCGCTGATCAAGTCGCGCAGTGGCAAGGACATCATACTCGAAGAGCGCGGCTTCGCCGATCCGGAAACGTATCGACTGCTGCGCGCTGGCCGCACCGCTGGGGTCTTCCAGTTTGAATCGCCGCTCGCGACGGACGTGCTCAAGCGCATGCGGTGCGACCGATTCGACGACTTGGTCGCGTCCAACGCGCTGCTGCGTCCCGGTCCGCTCGATGCCGGTATGCACAACGTCTACATCAAGCGTAAGCGCGGCGAAGAACCGGTATCGTACGCGCTCCCCGAGCTCGAGCCGATTCTTTCAACCACCTACGGCGTCATCACCTATCAGGAACAGGTGATGCGCTTGGCGCAGGTGATCGCCGGTATCTCGCTCGCTGAAGCAGACGTTCTCCGAAAGGCCGTCGGCAAAAAAGACGCAGAGCTGATCAAAAAGGAACTCGGCAAGTTTGTCGAGAAGGCGGTCGCGCGTGGCCACGCGCCGAAGGTGATCGATGAGCTGTCGGGGCAGATCGAAACGTTTGGACGTTATGGCTTCAACAAGTCTCATTCCGTCGCCTATTCCGTCCTCTCGTACCACACCGCCTGGCTCAAAGCCCACTACCCCGCCGAGTTCATGGCGGCGCTGTTGTCGGCACAGATCGGCAAGACGGAAGAAGTCATCAAGTACATCGCGGAAGCGCGCGAGATGGGTCTTGAAGTGTTGCCGCCCGATGTCAACGAATCCGGGTGGCGCTTCACGGTGCACGGCGAAACGCGTCTGCGCTTCGGACTGGGGGCGGTGCGCAACGTCGGACGTGGCGCCATCGATTCGCTGTTGGCCGCACGCGACGCGGGGCCCTTCACATCGTTGTACGATCTCTGCTCCCGCGTTGATCTGCGCGTCTGCAACAAGCGGGTCTTTGAAGCGCTGATTGCAACCGGCGCGTGCGACGGGCTTGGTGGGCACCGCGCGCAGTTGATGGCCGCACTCGATCACGCTATCAACGAAGCGTCGTTGCGCCAAGGTGAAGCAGCGATCGGACAGGGCTCGCTCTTTGGCGAACCGTCGCCAAGCGACGGCGGCGGCATCGCTCCGGAAGCGCCCGCCCCGTCACTGCCGTCGATCGCGATCTGGTCGGAAAGCGAGCGACTACAGCGCGAAAAGGAACTGCTCGGCTTCTACATCTCCGGCCACCCACTCGACCCGTTCCGCACCGAGTGCGAGCTGTTCGCTTCCCATACGGTCGGGCAGCTCGGCACATGGACACCCGAACAGGTCACGATCGGGGTGGTCGTCACCGCGATCAAGCGTCAGATTTCAAAGCGGTCCGGCGCCGAGTTTGCTCGACTGACCGTGGAAGATTTTTCCGGATCGTCGGAAGTGCTGGTCTTTCAGGAAGCGTGGGCGGTGATTGCGGAACGGGTCCGACCGGACATCCCGCTGCTGCTCAAGGGTGGGTATTCGCGGAAAGATCAGGGGGTTGAAAATCCTACGTTCATTGTCGAGACGGTCACCCGCTTTACCGAAGTGCGCGCCAACGGCGAAGTGGGTGTTGCAATCGAGCTGGAGCGCGGCGTGGACCTTCCACCATCGGTAATGGACGACATTCGTGTCACGATCGATGCCCATCATGGCTCCGCACCAATCGAACTGCGCTGGAACAGTGGCGATGGTCATTCGGTCCGTTTCCGATCGCGTACGCTGACTGTGGCTGTTTCTCCTGTCGTCTTGACTGACCTTCGCGCGCTGCTTGGCGCCGATCGTGTGCGCCTCGTGCGCGCCGATGGCTGACCGCAGCTGCGTTTCCTTTTTTCCGAACCGACATGGCCTCCGCACCCGTTCTCGAATTCGAGCGTCCGATCGCGGAACTCGAGAAGCAGATCGAGGAGCTCAAAAAGCTCTCAGGCGAGCGCGCGCTCGAAATGGAGACGGAAATTGCTCCGCTCGAAAGACGGTTGTCGGAGCTTCGCGTTGAGATCTATCAAAGCCTGACGCCGCTGCAACGCGTGCAAGTGGCGCGCATCGCACGTCGTCCCTTCACGGCCGACTACATCCGTCTCGCGATGACCGACTTCATCGAGCTGCACGGTGATCGCGCGTTTCGTGACGACGGTGCGATCGTTGGTGGCTGGGCACGTCTCGAAGGTGAGACGGTGATGGTGATTGGACAGCAGCGCGGGCGCGACACCAAGGAGAACCTGCGGCGCAACTTCGGCATGCCCCACCCCGAGGGTTATCGCAAGGCGCTGCGTCACATGAAGCTCGCTGAAAAATTTCAGGTCCCGGTCATCACCTTCATCGACACCCCGGGCGCCTGGCCCGGACTCGGCGCCGAAGAGCGGGGGCAGAGCGAAGCGATCGCGCGCAACCTGCTGGAGATGTCGCAGTTGCAGGTTCCGATCGTCGCCACCGTCATCGGTGAAGGCGGATCTGGCGGCGCACTCGCACTCGGCGTCGCCGATCGTGTGCTCATGCTCGAGAACGCCGTGTACTCGGTCATCACCGTCGAAGGGTGCGCGTCGATTCTCTGGAAGGACAGCAAGACGCCCGCAATTCGCGAGAAGGCTGCCGCCGCGCTTCGCTTGACGGCGAAGGATCTGATGGAGCTCAGGGTCGTCGACGAGGTCGTGCCGGAACCGATCGGCGGCGCGCATTCGGATCACGAAGCCGCGGCCGCATCACTCCGCGAAGCGTTGATCAAGAACCTTGAAGAGCTGCGCAAATTCAAGCCGGACAAGTTGGTGCGACGTCGTCGCGAAAAGTTTTTGCGCATGGGCCAGTTCACCGAGTAGATCGCGCACCCGTGTCGCATCTCATCGAAGTCGCCTTTCGGGGCAATCGCAAAGAGTTCTTCCAATGGGAGGAGGAGACGGCACCATCGCTCAAAGCGGGGGTGATCGTTGAGGCCGATCGCGGAGAAGACTTCGGTCGGGTTCACGCAACAGGTGAACTGGCCGAGGTGCGTTGTCGCGGCTGTGCCCATGGTTGCGGCACAACGCCGCCGCCCCGGAAGGCGCTGCGCCTCGCGACTGCCGATGAGAATGTGAAGGAGCGCGAGCTCACGGCGGAGAACGAAGGCGCGCGCCGTAAGGCGATGGAGCGCGTGAAAGCAAACGGTCTGGTGATGAAGTTGACCGACGCCGAGTGGCAGTGGGATCGTCGCAAGCTCACGTTCTATTTCACCGCCGAACGTCGTGTCGATTTCCGTGGACTGGTGCGCGATCTCGCGGCAATGTTCCGCACGCGCATCGAGCTCAAGCAGATCGGCGTGCGCGACGAGGCGAAGCGGTTGTCTGGCGTCGGGCGGTGCGGCCGCGAATACTGCTCGTCGTCGTGGCTGCCGGATTTGCGTCCGGTGAATCTCGGTGTCGCGAAAGATCAGAAGCTGTCGCTCAATCCGCAGCAGATTTCCGGTGCCTGCGGTCGCCTGATGTGTTGCCTGCGTTATGAACACGAATTCTATGTCCAGAGTCGCCGTCGCTTCCCGAAAGAAGGGAAAATTCTGCAGACGTCACTGGGCGAAGAGAAAGTCGTGGTCTGCGACATCTTCAACGATCGCGTCACCTTGCGCACCGCTGAAGGCGACACGCGTGTGGTTCCGCTGGCCGAGCTGCGCGAAGAGATCGGCGGATTTGGCGAATCACAGACTGTCGAACCGATTGACGTGTCGAACGACACAGAAGACATGGCGATCGATCAGGACGTTGTGCGCGCCCGGAGTCGGACGCGTACGCCGCCGCGTAGCGTGCCGCGCCTCGAGCCTGAGATCGATACGCGCGTGCATACACGGGCAACGATCCGTGTCGAACTTCCAGTGATAGCGGAGCCAGTCGCATCCGTCGTTGCTGCGATAGCCTTTGCAACACCTGTCCCGGAAACGGTAGTCGTTGCCGCCGCTGTTCTGCCGCCCGCAGGCGACGTCCACCACGACGCCCGCGACGGCGCTTGCGACG
>JBKJTE010000302.1:0-3417 GCA_046590495.1 Gemmatimonas sp.
GGCCTTCAGTACAAAAGCGCCCACCACCGCGAGCAGAGCGATGAAGAGGACGCTTTCGAGCAAGATGGCGTTCATATGTGTGAAGAATACTACGCGACGGGGTGGGACTTGGTGTCAAAGCGTGGGACGACGTGGGATGAGATCGGAGTTTGGAACATCACAGTTTTGAGTGGTGAGTTTGAGTTTCTGGTTGATAGTTGACTGAAAACCACAACTCAAAACCGGTAACTCGAACTGCCAACTGGCTACTTAGTGGTTAGCCCGAGCTCCATTCGCAGCATCCCCGCCAGCTCCGGATGCCTGAACTGAAACCCGGCCTCCCTCAGCACCTTGGGTTCAACCCGCTGACTCGCCAGCACGGTCTCGTCGGCCATCTCGGCGCCCAGAATAGCCCGCAGCACAAACGCCGGCGCTGACGCGAGCAACGGGCGGTGCAGCACGTCGGCAAGCACCCGCGAATACTCCGCGTTCGTCACCGCCGTCGGCGCCACAAGATTCACCGGTCCGCGAACATCGTCGCGCATGATCGCGAAATGAATGGCCCCAATCTCGTCGTCCAGCGCGATCGGACTCACCCACTGCTTGCCGTCGCCAAGCCGCGCGCCGATGCCAGCCTTGAACAGCGGCACTTGCTTGCCCAGCGCACCGCCGGCCGCCCCCTGCACGATGCCGGTACGGATGTGCACCACCCTGATCCCCGCCTTGTCAGCGACATCCGTCGCGCCTTCCCAAGCGCGCCCGACTTCGGCCAGGTATCCGCTGCCGAGCGCACTGCGCTCATCGAGGACTTCGTCGCCTCGACTGCCGTAGATGCCGATGGCAGAGCCGCTCACGAGCACGGACGGTCGCTTGCCCAGCTGCGCGAGGGTGTGCGCCAGTAACGACGTGCCTTCAACGCGACTGTCCTTGATCGCCTTCCGGTGCTCGCCACTCCATCGTTCGGCGATCGGCGCGCCGGCCAGATGAATTACAGCGTCCACGCCTTCGAGCGAGCGGGCGTCGAGCCGGCCGCGCTCGGGGTCCCAACCGATATCGACCTTGCCAGGCACAACGTCGCCGCGCCCGATACGCAGCACTTCGTGTCCTCCGGTGGTCAGAAACGCTGCGAGCTGAGTGCCGATCAAGCCGCTCGCGCCAGTGATCGCTATCCGCATCCGCGGCTTGCTGGCGAACTCCGCGTGTCGTGCCAAGTCGCCGGTCGTGATCGCGTGCCGATACGCGAACACGCGCTCGAGCGTCGACGCAGCGTAGCCACCACCGACGGCTTCACCAAGCGCGCCGAGGGGAAGGGCGTAGACGATTTCGTCGACGAGTGTGCTTGCATCCGGCCCGTCGGGTGCGAACGAATGCGTGTGCGTCCATGTAGCGAAGGGACCGCTCTCCATGACATCGCGAAACTGCTGATTGACGATGTAGTCGCGGTGCGTAAGTCGCCACGTGGTCGGAATCGGGCCTGCGTGCACTTCGAGAGTGACGCGCGCGCCATCCCGAATGCCGCCGATGTGCTCGAGGACACGAGGCTGGTCCCACGGTGGCGACAGACGCACAAACGCGCCGGGCCGCTCGTGCCAGGCGAACAGTGTCTCCACCGGAACCGGCAGGCGCAGCGTCTTCTTGAAGATCTGGTTGCTCATATCGATCAAACGCTGGAATCACCGCGCCGGTTCGCGTCTACCAGCCACCCTTGTCTTCAAGGTCGAGCACGCGCCAGCAATACCAGCTCGCAATCGTCGCCCACGGTCGCCACTTCTTCGCAACTTTCTCCAGCCGATCCGACTCGGGGAGGTTGCGCATCCGATAGATCTGCTGCGCGCCTTTGCGAACGCCGAGGTCGAGAACGGGGAGCACATCGGGACGCCAGAGCCGGAACATGAGAAACATCTGCGCCGTCCACCGTCCTACGCCGCGCACCTGCACCAGACTTTCGATGATCGCTTCGTCGGTCATCTGCTCGACAGTATCGAGCGGCAAGCGACCATCGACGACATGCTTCGCGAGGTCGCGAATTGCGAGCGTCTTGGCTGTCGATAAGCCACAGGCACGCAGGCGCGGTTCGTCGTGCGAAAGAATCAGCTCCGGTGTTGGCGCGATCCCGTCACCGCACTGCGCGACAAACCGGCCGTAGATCGTACCCGCCGCCGAACCGGACAGTTGCTGAAATACGATGGCGCGAGCGAGATGATCGAAGTGCGTGCCTTCGGCGCGCGGAACCAGTGTGCACGGTCCCACGCGTTCGATGGCGACTGCCATCCGTTCGTCGGCCGCGCTCAACGCCGCCACGCCCTGCTTCACACGCGCGACCGTGAGTGTTGCGGGCTTTCTCATTGTGCGACTCTCAGCGACGCCGACTCCGGTACTACTTACATGCTCGTCGTGAACATGATGTGCGCCTTCGGTGTGCCCGGGAACATCAACCACGGCCCCTTCTCTGCCGACTTGGCGGAGAGTCCGGTGCTCTGCTCGGTGGCGAACGGAATGTAGACGACAAAAAGTGAACGCGGCTTTGAAACGGTGGACGTTGCGGCGTTGAAGTCGTTCACATCGGCAAACACTTGATACAGCGACGCAGGCGCGGTCGGCATCTTGATCTTGCCGGCCTTCACTTCCGCGAACCGAACCGTGTCCACCTGCGGACCTGTTGTGCCTGCTGCACGCAGTGCACGCCCGCGCGCCATGAACGGCTCCATCGAATCATGGTAGCAGGAGACGTGGAACTGCTTCTCTGCGGGATCGTCGGCCAGACAGAGCATGCCATTTTTTGCGGGACGCAACAGCTCGAGCTTGCCAGCCGTCTTGTACCCCATGACACCGGCGCCATCGCGCATATCCTTGGGGAGCGCGATCACCGCGGCGGCGATCTGTTGGTCGGCGGACGGCAGCGCTTGCGCGCCGGCGACGGAACACGGAATGACGGCCAGGGCAACGAGCAGCAGCTTAGCGCGCAATGGGGTGCGAAGTTGAGTACGAACGGACGACATGACGGTCTCGGTTGGTGGGGGGAGTGGCGGGACGTGTATAGGATCGCGAGCGGCGGCAGTTGTCAATCGACGGGCGGTATCGTTTCTTCCAATTATCCATGATCGCTGACACGAACGACGACCGCGCGGCCTCCCTGCCTGCCCCGCTGCACGATCCTGATGGCGCCGCAGAGCGTCACGCAGCGCTCGACCTGTACGCGCGCAAGATCGCGCATGATCTGAACAACTTCGCGACGGTTATCCGAACCTACAGCGAGCTGCTGCTCTCCGACTTGCCCGCCGACGGCAACACGCACGCCGACGTCACCGAGATTCAACGCGCGGCCGATGCGATGATCGCCTATGTGCAGCGTGTGGGGCGCTTTGCTCGCGTGGGCAGTATGCGCCCGCATCCGACCGACCTCGATGCGATCATCGGAAGTGTCGTCGCGGCGCTCCC
>JBKJTE010000047.1:0-6467 GCA_046590495.1 Gemmatimonas sp.
CGCGAGGTCGCGCTGATTCCTGAAGGTGCGACCGTCGTGTCGTTGATGGCGCCTGCGTCTGCGGCGACGATCGTCGCCGCGCTCACTGCACGTAAGGTGACATCATTGGCGCTGGAACTCGTGCCACGCATTACGCGTGCGCAGAGTATGGACGTACTCTCGTCTCAGGCGACGGTCGCGGGCTACAAGGCCGTGTTGGTCGGTGCGGCGCAGCTGCCCCGCTTTCTGCCGATGCTTACCACTGCTGCCGGTTCGATCACGCCGGCGAAAGCGTTCGTGATCGGCGCCGGCGTCGCGGGCCTGCAGGCCTTGGCGACCGCCCGTCGACTCGGCGCCGTTACCAGTGGATTCGATGTGCGCGCTGCCGCTGCCGAACAGGTCAAATCACTCGGCGCCACGTTCGTGCAGTCGGACGTTGTCAGTGCCGCCGCCGAAGACAAAGGCGGCTACGCCAAAGCGCAAAGCGACGACGAAGCCACGCGCACTTTGGCGACAATCGCCAAGCACATCAAGGATCAGGATCTCGTCATCACCACGGCCGCGATCCCCGGACGCGCTGCACCAAAGCTGATCACCGCCGAGATGGTGCGTTCAATGAGACCGGGATCGGTGATTGTTGATCTTGCCGCCGACACCGGCGGCAACTGCGAGCTCACAAAGCTTGGCGAAACCGTGAACGAGAACGGCGTACTCGTCATCGGCGCATTCAATCTTCCCGCAACGATGCCAACGCACGCAAGCCAGATGTTCAGTCGCAACGTGCTCACACTGCTGCAACATCTGGTGAAAGATGGCGCGCTCAATATCGATCTCGCCGACGAGATCACGGGCGCAATGACACTCACTCACGACGGCCAGTCGCGGAAGTAGTCGCCACTCGCTGACGGCCCACGTCATTCATTCGGAGAACGCGCCATGTCCGGTACCGGCATCATTCAGGTGTACGTGTTCATTCTCGCAGGCTTCGTTGGGTTCCTGCTCATCTCCAAAGTGCCGCCACTGTTGCACACGCCACTCATGGCGGCGACAAACGCCATCAGCGGAATCTCACTCGTGGGCAGCATCGTCCTTGCAGGCGGACAACACGGCACCGTCGCAACGATCCTTGGCGTCATCGCGGTGACCTGCGCCATGACCAACGTCGTCGGTGGATTCATCATCACCGATCGCATGCTGAACATGTTCAAGCGTGGTGACAAGAAGCCGGACGCGAAGAAGGAAGGGACCGCGTGAGTATGATGGCGATGATACCAGATGCGCTGCCGCTGATTCGTGTGGCGACGCAGGACGCGGGCACGAGCGAAACGCGTGAGCTGATCATTCAGGTCACGTATCTCGTCGCATCGGTGATGTTCATCCTCGGTCTGCGCAGTCTCACCAAGCCGGATCAAGCCCGACGGGGCATGCAGCTCGCCGCCGTCGGCATGCTGCTGGCCATCATCGGCACGATGCTCCATCAGGAAATCCTGACGTACACCTGGATCCTGACCGGACTCGTTATCGGCTCCATCATCGGCTACCCACTCGGCAAGTTCGTGCCGATGACTGCGATGCCGCAGCGTATCGCGTTCTCGCACATGTTCGGCGCACTCGCGGCGACCCTGGTTGGTGTCGGCGAGTTCTATCACATGTATCAGGCCGGCGGACCCACACCCGCTGATGCCGACGTGCGCTTCAAGATGGCTGCACTCGGTTTTGAAGTCCTGTTTGGTGCGTTGACGGTGTCGGGCAGCTTTATGGCGTTCGGCAAGCTGCAGGAGTTCATCACCGGCCGGCCGGTCACCTACAAAGGACAGAACATCGTCACTGGCGCGGTGTTCCTGATCGCCGTCGGCGCGTTCTTCACACTGATCGTCCAGCCCTCGAACCTCTACGCGTTCTACACGATGGTGGCCGTCTCATTCATTATCGGCTTCCTGTTCGTACTGCCGATCGGCGGCGCCGACATGCCCGTTGTTGTTTCGCTGCTGAACTCGTTCGCCGGTCTCGCCGCATCCGCCACCGGCTTTGCGATCGGCAACAACGTCTTGATCATCGCCGGTGCCCTGGACGGTGCATCAGGCTTCATCCTTTCCGTCATCATGTCGAAGGCGATGAACCGCTCGTTCGCCAATGTGCTCTTCGGCGCATTCGGCTCAGGCGGCGGCGCGGCCAGCACCCGCACATCTGAAGGACTGACCGCGAAAAGCATCACGCCAGAAGACGCGGCCGTATTGCTCGCTTACGCCGGGAAGGTGATCGTGGTACCGGGCTACGGTATGGCCGTCGCACAGGCGCAACATCAGGTGCGCGAACTCGCTGAGCTGATCGAAAAAAAGGGCGGCGAAGTGAAGTACGCGATCCACCCGGTCGCCGGTCGCATGCCCGGGCATATGAACGTGCTGCTCGCTGAAGCCAACGTGCCGTACGATCGCATGTACGACATGGAAGAGATCAACGATCAATTCCCGGAGTGCGACGTCGCTGTCGTCATCGGCGCAAACGACGTCGTGAATCCCGCCGCAAAGACAGACCCCGGCAGCCCGATCTACGGCATGCCGATTCTTCGCGTCAACGAGGCGAAAGCGGTGATCGTCCTCAAACGCTCCATGAACACCGGCTTCGCCGGCATCGAGAACGATCTCTTCTTCGACGAAAAAACGAGCATGCTTTTTGGCGACGCCAAAGCTTCGCTCTCCAAACTCGTCAGCGAAGTGAAACAGCTGTAGGCCGTCCCATCAAATTGATCATCGCCGCAACATTTTGATGGTGTAGCATCGCACCACGATCGCTATTCATGCAAACGAGCCAACTGTCATGCGACGGTTGGCTCGTTTCTTCTTTTGCGACGCGACACCATGATTGCTGCAAATTCAAAGCTGATCCACGCCGACATCACGCACGAAATCATCGGCGCGTTCTACGATGTCTACAATGCGCTTGGGTTCGGATTTGTAGAGTCCGTATACGCGAATGCGCTCCCGATTGCACTGGCAAAACGTGGTCTCGAGCTCGAACGCGAAAACCGCTCACTGTTCAATATCGCGGGATCCTCGTTGGCTCGTTTCGCGCAGATCTGCTCGTGGAGGACAAGGTTATCGTCGAGATCAAAGTCGCGGACCACATCACCGCGCTGCATGAGCGGCAGACGCTGAACTATCTGCGGGCATCGGGAATTCCGGTGGGACTCATTTTCAACTTTGGTCCGAAGGCAGAAACTCGCAGGATGTATTGGTCGGAGGGACGGGTGCGGGTCGAGGATAAACACGGATAACTGCCACTGACTTGGAACTGCCGATTGAGCGGATATGGCGGAAAAAGCACGGATACAACAAGAACTTTTCTGTTCTTCAAAGCCGTTTGCTGTATCCGTTCAATCCGCTGAATCCGCCCAATCGGCGGTTCCAAGTCTGTGGCAGTTATCCGCCAAATCCCTTCAACCCCATCCGCAGCCACGGAACTCGCGCTCCCCGGAACCAGCCACAGGTGCCGCGCGCTCGTCTCCAGGATAGCTTTCCCAGTCTGCGCGCTGACACAGCGCAGCCGCGTACGTCATCATCCGGAGTGCTGTTAGATGCCCGAGTTCGGAAGTTGGGGAACCGATTGGTGGAAGCCGGTTGTCTTCATCCTCGTCGCTGGACACATCACCAACGTCTGCGTGACGCTGTTCCTGCATCGCGCACAAACCCATCGCGGTGTCCGCTTTCACTACATCGCTGAACTGCCGATGCGCGTCTGGCTGTGGCTCACGACAGCGACCCGTACCAAAGAATGGGTCGCCTGCCATCGCAAGCACCATGCGTTCGCCGACCGTGAAGGAGATCCGCACAGCCCCTTGGTCGAAGGACTGCGAAACATCCTGCTGAAAGGCGCTTTCTACTACCGCAATACAGTCCGCCAGCCCGGCGTCCTCGAGAAGTACGGCAAAGGCACTCCTGAAGACTGGCTGGAACGCCATCTCCTCGATAAGCGCAGCTCCCTGGGCATCATCCTCATGCTCGCCATCGATATCTGGCTCTTCGGATTCTTTGTCGGTCCGCTCGTCTGGGCCGTGCAGATGATCTGGATCCCACTCTGGGCCGCGGGCGTCATCAACGGCGTCGGACACGCGTTGGGCTATCGCAACCACGATGTCAAAGACGCGAGCCGCAACATCTCGCCGATCGGCATTCTGATTGCTGGCGAAGAGCTGCACAACAATCACCACGCCGACCCGCACTCTGCGAAATTCGCGCACCGCTGGTTCGAGTTCGACATCGGCTGGATGTACATCAAGCTCCTGTCGTTCGTCGGACTCGCTGAAGTGAAGTACGCGCGCGTCGGTACACACGTCCGCGTAACCGAGTAACCGCATTCATGGCTGATGTGACTTGTGCCCGATGCGGGCAAACACGCGAGGGCTTCGAACGGCCGCCATTTCCCGGCGCTATCGGCGCCCGCATCGTTGGCGAAGTGTGCAAGAACTGCTGGGGCGATTGGCTCAAGCAGCAGACCATGCTGATCAACCACTATGGCCTGAACGTCATGGACCCGCAGGCACGCACGTTCCTGACGCGCAACATGGAAGCCTATCTCTTCAAGACCGGTTCCACCGACGACGTCGATACCACCAAACAGGGAACGATCACGCACTAAGCGCGCACTACCCGAGCACCACACGCGCATTGAACGCGACGTACCAAACGAAAAGCGCCTCACCCGCAATGCGAGTGAGGCGCTTCTGTTCCGGACCAAACCAAGTCAGTCACTGCGCAGACGGCGCGCTGATCGCGCCATGCCCGCAGCGGTGAAAATTCAGTTCACCCCGGCGATGTAACGGGCCAACCGCCCGCAGCTCGTGCACTTCAACGTCACGTGCGAATTCGGCGGCGCTGGCGTCGATACAGGATCGCGGTCGATGTGCCCTGAACAGGAAGGGCAGCTAAGGGGCAAACCGGTACGGTCCGCTGCAATGAGGTGCAGCGCCTGAGCCGGATTGAAGGTGTTCGGTCGTGGCTTACGCATCCCGCCTCCTCGCGAAAAGTGCCGGGCGCAATCCTGCGACCGGAAGGCGAAACATAAAACAGCCTGGATCCGATCGGCACTGGCAGGACGAAAAAGAGGGCATCATCCATAACTGCCGGTCCAAAATTTCGCCAGTTAATCCAAACCCGCGCCACGCCCTCCCAGCCGCCCCCTACTCCCAGCCGTTCGGCCGCCGCCAGAGACGGCGCCCCATACGCCACGACCGCTTCGCGGAGAACTCGTTTGTTCCACCGGGCGGAAAAAGGTCGGGGTCCGCAAACTCGTCCAGCATATCCGTCGCCTTGGCCGACGCTTCGTCCGCCCAATGCACGATCTCCGCCTCCACCGTCATTGGCTGCACCGGACTCCCGAATTCGAGCGCACCATGATGCGACAGAATGAAATGCAGCAGCTCGTCACGCTGCGCCGACGTCAATGACAAACCAGATGCTACCAAGCGGCGGTCAAACATCAGTGCTCCGATCGCCACATGCCCCAGCAACATCCCCGAAGTCGTATGCGAAAACCCGTCCGCCGATACGCCGTACGCCTCCACCTTTCCGATGTCGTGGAGTAATGCCCCCGCCACCACCAGATCGGCGTTTGCCTGACGCACCGTGCGAGCAATATGACGCGCGATCGAGGCCACCTCGTACACGTGCAACAACAACCCGCCCAACTGCGAGTGATGCCCGTTCACGGCCCCGGGAGCGCGCTCGAACTGCACCCGAAACGCATCGTCGGCAAAGAAAAGATCAACGGCTCGACGCACTACGGACGACGCGATCCCCGCCCGCAGCTTGTCCATGGCATCCCACACCTTTTCGGTCTCGACATCGATGCGAACAAGAAACGACTCCGGATCGAACTGCTCGGCCGGCAACACGCGAAGCGGCGCCGAAAGCTGCAACTGACGCTTTCGAGAACCCTCGTCGCCAAACGTCGCGATGTCGCCGATCACCTGCACCACGCGCCCTTTGTCTGCCCCCGCCGCCCACTTGAGCTTCTCCGACCAGATCGGCGCAGTGTCGATTGTGCCGGTCGCGTTGCCAAGAGTCAGCACGACAAAGGGAAGCCCGGCGCGGGTGGTGCGCTCCGAGCGGTCCCGAACAAGAAACTCATTCTGGACGCGGTCACCTACCAACGCCGCGCGAAGATCAAAAAGTGGCATGCGGAATAGTCGAGCTCTCAGGTCCCCCACAGCAACCCCTCACAACGCATCCGCTATCAAACCGCCGCCAAGCCTCCATCCCCCATCCCCCATCCCCCAGTCCCCAGTCCCCAGTCCCCAGTCTCCAGTCTCCAGCCCCCACCCTCCTACCCCTTGCGTCCAACCCCCTGCACGGAGAGGCTTCTGCATGCACACTCCCCACCTCACTGCGCATGAAGAACTCTCGCCCGAAGCGACATCGGCGCTTCGGCTCTGGGTCATTCTCGCGCGCGCTCACTCAGCAATCTCGGCGCATGCAACCGACGATGCTGCG
>JBKJTE010000137.1:0-12799 GCA_046590495.1 Gemmatimonas sp.
GTCGGCGGTGACGGTGCTCGTCGTCGGTCCGCCTCACGCTCTCCTAGGCCCACATGAACAACGCCGCCCCGCAGCACCTCGTCACCGTCTGGAACCCTCGCTACGCCAGCGACGCCATGGAGGCCCATCTCCGGTTGCTCCTCGACGGGGATGCCAAGGCCACCGCCGGCACGGCCAACCCCGACCCGCTGCACGAAACGCATCTGTACCTCACCGACTGGAAAGCGTGTGTGCGTGAAAGCGTACCGTGAGTTCGAATCTCACTCCATCCGTGTCCCGTCAACGACTCTGGTCGTTGGCGGGATTTTTGTTCAGCCCCTTCCGTCCGCAACGGCACGCACCGTCAGTGGCTTCTGAGGTCCGAGTAACGCCTCAAAGCGCGACGCGTCAGCGATATGGCGACGATATAACGGCCGTCGCATGTTGCGCACAACACGTTTCTCAACCCATCATTGGGCATGGCACTTACACTACGACTCCGATTCCCTGAGCTCCTCGAGAGCAAAGGCATCACCCCATGGGGGCTCCACAAGCAGTCAAACGGGCGCATCACCGCCCCGACTGCTTACCGTCTCGTCCGCAAAAAGGGCGCACTGACCGTCTTTCCGCGTGAAACACTCGAAGCGCTTTGCGACGTTCTCGGCGTAACGATCTTCGACCTCTTCGAGCACAAGAAGACGGCCAGGAAGACCACCGCGAAGAAAGCGGCCAAGAAGGGCGCAAAGAAGGCGGTCAAGAAGGCCACCAAAAAGGTCGCCAAAAAGAAACGGTAAAGCATCGGTGACGTCGGTGCGCGTGCGGTGACCCCGCGCGCCACCGCGTCGTCGCCGCCGTCCCGGGTTTCGACTCGCTCCCAGCACAGAGTCCCACCTTCCCTTCGACGCTGAGCGCTGTCGTCCGATGCCCAAGTCGCCACGTGTCGTGATGTGCGCGCCCGACTACTACGGGATCGAGTATGTCATCAATCCGTGGATGGAAGGGCAGGTCGGACGCGCCGACCTCGCGAAGGCGAAGCAACAGTGGGAGTCGCTGCGCGCACTCGTTTCGACATTGGCTCGCGTCGAACTGCTGCCACCGCAGCCTGGATTGCCGGACATGGTGTTCACCGCGAATGCGGGACTCGCTTGTCAGGGGAAAGTGGTGCCAGCCTCCTTTCGCGTGCCCGAGCGCAAGCGCGAAGAGCCGCACCATGTGCAGTGGTTTCAGGACCGACGTCTCCACGTCGAGGAGCTGGGACCCGACCAGCCGTTCGAAGGCGAAGGTGACGCACTCTTTCAGCCAGGCGAGCCGCTCCTGTGGGCAGGATACGGCGTGCGCTCAAGCATCGAGTGCCATCCGTTTCTGACGAGCGTCTTCGAGTGCGACGTCGCCTCACTCCGACTCGTTGATCCGCGCTTTTATCATCTCGACACCTGCTTCTATCCGTTGCCGGGCGGCCGCGTCGTGTACTGGCCCGGCGCATTCGACGAGGACTCCCTGACGCGGATTCGCACCCGCGTTCCGGCGACGCATCGCATCGAAGTGAAGGAGCAGGACGCGCTCCGGTTCGCCTGCAATGCGGTGCACATCGGCACCACGATCATCGCCAACGCGCACAGCGACGAGCTGCGCGGGCGACTCGCCGACTGGGGTTATGACGCGCGTGACATAGACGTCAGCGAGTTTTTGCTCGCCGGCGGCGGATGCAAATGCCTGGTGATGCTGCTCGATCAGCAGCCGGGTACAGGCGCCCGCCCCGGCCGCACGTTCGAGTCGCTGGTGCGGACAACGCGCCTCTCGATGACCGGCCACATCCTCGACACCGGCAAACTCAATCGCGTCATCGCGGCCGCCACCGACGCAGGACTTGGCTGCCGCATCGAGAAGCTGGAAGCCGGTGAACGATTCGATCAACACTCGCACGCGCAGTTACGTGTCACGGCGCCTACGCAGGAACGTCTCGATACGAGCGTCGCTGAACTGATCGCACTCGGCGCCGAGCCGGTCGGCGATCATCCGCAGGAAGCACTGACGCAGCGTGCGCCCAAGGATGGCGTTGCGCCGGAAGATTTCTATTCGACCACCATCTATCCGACGCGCCTACTCGTTGATGGTGTGTGGCTGCTGGCGACAGGACAGCGGATGGACGCGATGCTTGTCGTTGATCGGGCAACACCTCGCGTGGTCTGTCGCCTGATGCGCGACCTGCGCATCGATGACGACGTCGTGGTCGGCCACCAGGGGATCAAAGTCGAACTCCCCGAGATCAACGCGCATGGCGAAGGGTTCTCGTTCATGAGCGCGGGTGTCTCGAGTGAGCGTCGCGTTGAACACGCGGTCGACGAACTGGCGTGGGAGATTGCGCGTTGCGTTGAGCGCGGTGGAAAGGTGTGCGTCGTGTCCGGACCGGTGGTGATTCACACGGGCGGCGGTCCGTATCTGCAGCAGCTCATCGAGCACGGCTTTGTGCATGTGCTGCTGACTGGCAACGCGCTTCCGGTCCACGACATCGAGAGCAGCATGTTCGGCACGTCGCTCGGCGTTGATCTGTCACGTGGACGCGGCGTGCGTGGCGGACATCGGCACCATTTGCGGGCGATCAATCGCGTGCGTCACGCGGGCTCAATCAGGGACGCCGTGGAGCAAGGCGTGATCACGAGCGGCATCATGCACGCGTGTGTGAGGCACAAGGTGACCTACGTGCTCGCGGGCTCCATTCGCGACGACGGGCCGCTCCCCGATACGCTGATGGATTTGGTCGAGGCGCAGCGCGCGTATGCCGAAGCGCTGCATGGTTGCGAAGTGGTGTTGATGCTGTCGACGATGCTGCACTCGATCGGTGTCGGAAACATGACGCCCGCCGGAGTGAAGCTGATATGCGTGGACATCAACCCGGCGGTCGTCACCAAGCTCGCCGACCGTGGAAGCATCGAATCCGTCGGGATCGTGACCGACGTTGGCTTGTTCATGCGTCTGCTCGCGCAGCGCCTCTGCGAGGGGTAGCCGCGAATCGCGCGAAAAGAGACAACCGAACAGCATTTGGCCACGAATTGCACGAATGACACGAATGGAGCATCAAAAGCGCCATGTTTGAAATTCTTTTCATTTCTTGCTGTTTCCGCTCGTTTCGCTACCGTTCTTGGTTGTAGTTATTCGTGTAATTCGCGTGATTTGTGGCGCAGTTCTTTGGCGCCATCCGCAGCCGAGTCCTAACGCGAAAAATGTCTCATGTATTGGGCCGCCTTTTCTCGATAGTGCGGTGCCGTCGACAAAATGGTCGCGCGGTGGGCGTCCGTGACTTCGCCGATTTTCCTCGCGGGACAGCCGGCCCAGAGTTCGTTGCTGCGAATGTGTTTTCGTGGTGATACGACGGCGCCCGCCGCTATCAGTGCGCCACTTTCCACGATCACGTCATCAAGCACGATAGCGCCCATTCCGACCAGCACGTCGTCGTGGATGATGCAGCCGTGAATGATCGCCGAATGGCCTATCGTTACTCGCGCACCGAGTTGCGCATCGGGGCCGCCGCGGGTGGTGTGGATGAGGGCGAGGTCCTGCACGTTTGTGTCAGCGCCAATGCGGATGCCTTGTTCGTCCCCGCGCAGCACGGTGCCAAACCACACACTCGCGCCGGCCGCGATCGTCACGTCGCCGATCACCATCGCGTTCGGCGCGATGAAGACATCGGGCGCAACGTGGGGGACATGTCCGCTGAACGGCAGGATATTCGGTGTCGCGGGTACTATCGTCAATCGGCGGCCCATATCGGTTGGTGTCGCCGCAGAATCTACACGTTGCGGCTGGTCGCGTTTGCTCCCATTTTCCCGCCACGCGACCGGCATTGCCGCCGCCGCGTCACCTGATTTCGGAGGAGTACGATGCAGGACTTGCAGCGGACCAGTCGCGCACAGACTCGACTGCCCTCGACGGCTATGCGCCGGCTTTTCGCCCCGGTGCTGGCGATCACAGCGCTCGCGCTTTCGACCACCTCAGCCATCGCATTCGCTGGTGTCGCGCAAGCCAAGCCGCAGTTGTCGGTCGAAACGGAGCGGAGCCCCCAGGGCGCACGCCTCACGTTCAAGGGGAAAGGCTGGGCGCCGGTCGCTCGTGTGAAGATTACAGGAACCCGTGCCCCCGGCGCCAACGGAGCGCAGGACTTTGGCATGTACAGTGCCGACAGCGCGGGCAACTTTCAGATGCGCAAAGTGGTTGCCTGTTCAACGTCCAACATGGAAGATGGCTCGAACGAGTCGGTCACCATTACAGCCGCAGATTCAGCGACCGGCATCAAGGTCACCCAGAAGGTGCAGGGCGGCGCTTGGGTCTGTCAGTAATTCATTCGCAACGCATCGTACACTACCGCACTTTCAACTTTCGGTGCTTCCCTGAATGACACTCGTCATTTTTGTTGCACCGATGTTTTCACCGGCCGCCTCTCAGATGATCGAGGCGGCCGCGTCGTTGTCCGGGGTACGGCTCGCCGTCATCGCGCAGGAACCGCTCGAACGCTTGTCACCCGGCATCGCAGCGCGACTCGTCGGCCACTGGCGCGTCGACGATATCACCGATGCACAGCAGCTCGAATGGGCGACGCGTGAACTCTCGGCGCGACTCGGACCCATCGCATGTCTCTTTGGCGCGTACGAACAGGCCCAACTTCCACTCGCACTCACCCGCGAACGGTTGGGTATTCCGGGGCTGCCAAGCGCTGCCGCGATGAACTTCCGCGACAAGGCGCGCATGAAGGATGTGTTGCGTGCTGCTGGCGTCCCGGTGGCCCGTCATCGACTGATCGCACAACGCAGCGATGCCGTCGAATTCATTGGGACAGTCGGATTCCCGATCGTCGTCAAACCGCCGGCCGGCGCCGGTGCGATCGCCACGCATCGGGTCTCGGACATCGCCCAGCTGGATTCGCTGCTCGCATCGTATCCGCCGAGTGCCGAGAGTCCGTTGCTCGCTGAAGAATTTCTTCGGGGCACGGAGCATTCGCTCGAAACGATATCGATAGACGGTCGTGCGATCTGGTATTCGCTCACGCACTACCTTCCGACTCCCCTCACCGTCCTCGAAAATCCGTGGATTCAGTGGGGCGTTGTGCTGCCGCGCGAGGTCGACGACGCGTATTTCGACGACATACGCGCGATCGGCGATCAGGCGCTGCGTGCACTCGGCATGACAACGGGGGTGTCGCACTGCGAATGGTTTCGCCGTGCCGATGGGACGGTCGCCATCAGCGAGATTGCGGCCCGTCCGCCCGGCGCGCAAATCACCACCATGATCGCACGGGCACACGACATCGACTTCGTCGGCGCCTGGACGCGTCTGATGATCGAAGGCACCTTCGCCAAGCCGACACGCAAGTACGCGGTCGCGACCGCTTATCTGCGCGGACAGGGGAAAGGATCTGTCGTTGGTATTGACGGTCTCGATGCAGTTCAGCAGGAGTTAGGATCGCTCATTTGCGATGTGCGGTTGCCAACGATGGGTCAGGTACCGAACGGCAGCTACGAGGGCGAAGGCTTCATCATGCTGCGGCACATCGACACGGCCACCGTGCAGCGCGCACTGCAATACGTCGTCTCTACGGTTCGCGTGCACCTCGGCTAGTCGCACGTCGGGTATTCGGTTCGTCGGCTGATCGCGCTGTATCGACAGATTCTCTCACCCACGATAGCCATGTCCAAGATCGTCCTGATGATGACCCCGGGATATCCCGGTGAGATGCCGTATTTCACACGAGGGCTCGCCATGCAGGGCGCAACCGTACTCGGTGTGGCCAATGGCCCCGGTCACGAGTTGCCGGACCTCGCGAAACGTCATCTGAGCGGCTATCTGCAAGTGCCGGATCTCTTCACCGATCCCGAGTCGGCGATCGTGCAGATCCGCCAGTGGCTGGGTAGTCGTGAATTGCATCGCGTCTGTTGCCTGTGGGAACCTGGTGTTGAAATCGCAGCGCAGATTCGCGAGGCGCTCGGTGTTCCCGGCCAGTCGTACGAGCAAGCACTCAAGTTCCGCAACAAGGACTTGATGAAGCAGGCGCTTGCTGCGGGCGGTGTACGAGTGCCGCGGCACGAAGTCGCCCACACCGCGAAACAGGTCATGGAGGGCGCGGAAACGATCGGCTATCCGTTGATCATCAAGCCGATCGCCGGGGCCGGGTCGATGGACACGTTTCGGTGCGACAACGTCGCTGAGGTCGAAACCGCCGTTTCGCAGCTCGGCCACATCGCCACGGTCGATATCGAAGAGTTCATCGAGGCGGAGGAGTACACATACGACACGATCTGCGCGCAGGGAGAGATCCAGTATTTCCACATCGGCTTTTATCGCCCCCGCCCCCTCGTCGCGCGCACCAATGAGTGGATCAGCCCGCAGACGTTGAGCTATCGCAACGTCGACGATCCGAAACTTGCGAGTGGGCGTGCGATGGGCGAGAAAGTGCTCAAGGTGCTGGGCTTCGAGCATGGCTTCACGCACATGGAGTGGTATCTCAAGGCCGACGGCGAAGCGGTGTTTGGCGAAGTCGCGGCGCGTCCACCTGGGGCCCGCACGGTCGACCTGATGAACTTTGCGAGCGACGTCGACCTGTTCACCGGGTGGGCTGAAGCCGAGCTGTTCGGCACGTTTTCGTTCGAGGTCGAGCGCAAATACAACTGCGCCTGCATCACCAAGCGCGCCCACGGACAAGGTCGCATTCAGCGCATTGAAGGACTCGACCGCATTCGTGAACGGTGTGGTGAAGCGATTCGCACGATCGATCTGCTGCCCGTTGGCACACCCCGACGCGACTGGAAGAGCACACTCCTCTCCGATGGCTACATCACCCTCCGTCATCCGGATTGGCAGACGACGGTGGATATGGCCGATTTCGTCAGCACGGACCTCAATCTCTACGCGGGCTGATCGCGGCACTTGCCCCGACTCGGCGCTGTCGCAATGTGGCGCCGAGTCCGCAGTTGAAGTGGGGTGTAAGCAACGATTCGAGGGCTTTTGCGAGGCGCCGACAGGGAGAATCCCCCGTGGGTAGGCGGCACAGCCCTTGCTCTTTCCTAAGATCAGAAAAAGCCGCAATGATGCGTGCCTGACGAACCGCCCCTGCCGCCGGAAACGACGATGTCCAGAATTCTCGAAGAGCCACCAATCGAAGCCGTTCGCGGATATTTCTCGCAACTCTGCGTAATGCTGACGGGAATCGCTTCCGGGCTGGTGGAACCGTCTGCGGGCGACGCGCTCCGGTCCCCGTCGTATCTGATGGGTCGTCGCGATGGGTATCACGTGGTCGTCGCGCATCTGGCGTGCAGCCGTTCGCTCAAGGAAGCGGCAGAGAAGTGCGTCGCGTTCGGCCGTGGTGTCGACGAACGCGCCGATGCGCACCCGTACGGGCCGGACTGGAGCCACGGCTTCGCTGAGGCCACGATGGAGGCAGCGTCTGACATTGCCATGTACGCGGCCACGCAGACCGTTCCGCAGGTCGACAAAGCCCGGCTGCGCGCCGCCCGTGCCGCTGCCCGTCATGTGTCCCCGCTTTCCGGTTCATGGCCGGCCCGCCCGGCCAAGCCCGACACGCCGCACGTGCAGCGCGACTGGTAATTCACGATCGAGGCGATTCAGGTTGCCTCGGCCGTAGGGAATTGGCGGCGGTCCGGTATATTCTCCGGCCATGCCCAACAAGCCAGAAACGGTACTCGACGCGCGTGCACTCGATCGCACGCTGCGTCGCATGGCCGACCAGATCATCGAATTGAACTCCGGTACCGACGCGCTCGTGCTCGTCGGTATTCAGCGTCGCGGTGTACAGCTCGCTGAGCGGATTGTGAAGATCATCGCGGGAACGGAAGGCGCTTCGATTCCCTGCGGCGCACTCGACATCACGCTTTACCGGGACGACCTGCAGACGGTCGGTCCACGGCCGGTGGTTGGTGCAACGCATCTGCCATGGACACTCGACGATCAAAATGTCGTGATTGTCGACGATGTCTTGTATACCGGTCGGACGGTCCGCGCGGCGCTCGACGAACTCGCGGACTTTGGACGACCCGCACGCATTGCGCTCGCGGTGCTGATCGATCGCGGCGGTCGTGAGTTGCCTATCCACGCGGACGTCGTTGGTCGCAAAGTCGACGTCGCCGCCGGGAAACGCGTGGACGTTTTCATCGATGAACTCGATGGACGCGATGAAGTGGTGATCGCGTCGCGCAACAGCGAGGACTGACCGGATGGCCGGTTCGCTGGGCAAGGACCTGCTGGGGCTGGCGGATCTCACTGCCGACCAGATCCGTTTGGTGCTCGACACCGCCGTGCCGTTTCGCGAGATCTCCGAGCGACAAATAAAAAAGGTGCCGACGCTGCGCGGCATGACGATCGTCAATCTGTTTTTCGAACCGTCAACGCGGACGCGCATTTCGTTCGAGTTCGCAGAAAAGCGATTGAGCGCTGACACGGTGAACGTCGCCGTCGCGGGATCGAGCGTGTCGAAGGGTGAAACCCTGGTCGACACAGCGCGCAATCTCGAGGCGATGAAGATCGATATGGTCGTCGTCCGTCATCCAGCATCGGGCGCGGCGCGATTCCTCGCCGAACGCATCGAGTCGAATGTGATCAACGCCGGCGACGGCACGCACGAGCATCCGACACAAGGGTTGCTCGATCTGCTGACGTTGCGCGACAACTTCGGCGATCTCGCGGGCAAGCGTATCTGCATCTGCGGCGATGTGCTGCATTCGCGCGTCGCGCGCTCGAACATCTGGGGACTCAAGAAACTTGGCGCTGAAGTCGGCGTCTGTGGTCCTCGCTCACTGCTGCCGAACGCCATCGGCGAGATGGGCGTGACAGTGTTCGATCGCATCGAAGATGCAATTCAGTGGGCCGATGCACTGAACATTCTGCGCCTGCAGCTCGAGCGCATGCAGGGCGGATACATCCCGTCGTTGCGCGAATACAATCGCGTCTTCGGTGTCACTCGTGCGCGGCTTGAAGCAGCGCCGCGCGATCTTCTCATCCTTCATCCTGGGCCGATGAATCGCGGCGTGGAAATCGACAGTGACGTAGCAGACGGACCACACTCCGTCATTCTCAATCAGGTGACCAACGGCGTCGCAGTGCGCATGGCCGTGCTCTATCTGCTTGCAGGCGGACGTCCCGAACTGGCTGAAGCGGCCAAGCGAGGGCCCGCCTGATGGCGCGCGATCTCTTGCTACGCGGTGGTCGCATCGTCGATCCGTCGCAATCGCTCGATGCAACGGGCGATGTGCTGTTGCGCGACGGCGTTGTCGAGTCGTGCGGTGGCAGTATCAACGCGCCCGAAGGCGCGGAAATCATCGACTGCACCGGGCTTGTAGTCGCACCTGGCATGATCGATGTGCACGTGCATTTGCGCGAGCCTGGTCGTGAAGACGTCGAGACCGTCGCCACTGGTGCACACTCGGCGGTGGCGGGCGGCTTCACTGCCGTGTGTGCGATGCCCAACACGCGCCCGGTCACCGACAATCAGGCCACGGTCGGCTTCGTCAAACGACAGGGTGAGGCGGCAGGGTTTGCGCGCGTCTATCCATATGGCGCAATTTCGGTTTCGCAGAAGGGCGAGACACTCGCCGAACTTGGCGAGATGGTTGGCGCCGGCGCGGTCGCCTTCAGCGATGACGGACGTCCCGTTGAGAGCGCGCATCTGATGCGCACCGCGCTCGAATATGCGCGCGCGTTCAACGTGCCGGTCGCCGAGCACTGCGAAGACATGTCGCTGGCGCGCGGCGGGTCGATGAACGAAGGGTTGATGTCGGCCAAGCTTGGTCTCAAGGGCATTCCTGCTGAAGCCGAAGAGATCTACGTCATTCGCGATATTCTTCTCGCACGTCGCACCGGCGGACACATTCACCTCTGCCACTTGAGCACCAAGGGTTCGGTTGAACTCGTGCGCTGGGGCAAGGAGCGCGGCGTGAATGTCACGGCCGAAGTCTGCTCGCACCATATCTCGCTCACGGAGCAGGCCGTGGACGGGTACAACACCAACGCAAAGATGAATCCGCCCCTGCGCACGCAAGTGGATATCGATGCGCTGCAGGAAGGGCTGGCCGATGGCACGATCGATCTGCTGGTCACCGATCACGCGCCGCACCACTACGACGAAAAGGAACGCGAGTTCGCCGATGCTCCCAATGGCATTGTCGGTCTCGAAACGGCGCTGGGCATCAACTGCACGTATCTGTTGCATCGCGGTGTGTTGTCGATGTCGCAGATAGTCGATGCGATGAGTTGCAAACCCGCGCGCGTCTTTCATCTCCCCGGTGGCACCCTCGCCCGCGGCTCCATCGCCGACGTTTCCGTGTTCGATCCGATGCGGAAGTGGACCGTCGATGCCGCGCGCTTCAAGTCGAAGGGGCGAAACACCCCGTACGGTGGACACGAGTTCACGGGACAGGCCCGCATCACCATCGTTGGCGGTCGCGTGGTCTATCGCGCGGAGTCGTAGGCTTCACGTGAGCGTGCCAGCCGAGCGTGGGGAAGAGTTGGCCGCAGCGGCAGCGCTCGCTCTCGCCTGCCAACGTCTCCATGCGCGGGGACTGCTCGCCGGCGCAGAAGGGAATCTCTCGGTGCGGCTGCGGAACGGCGACCTGCTCGTGACTCCATCGGGCGTCGACAAAGGCGCGGTGCAGGCGTCGCAAATGTTGCGGCTTCACGCCGATGGTGCGCTCCGTCACGAAGAAACGCGTGTGTTGTCAAATCGTGATGGCAATTCAGGTGACAGCATCGGCCGCCCGTCGTCGGAACTGGGGATGCATCTTGCATGTTACGCCGTTCGGTCGGACGTGCACGCGGTTGTGCATGCACACCCGCCAGTTGCGTCAGGCTTTGCCACGGCTGGTCGCACGCTGCCAGCGAACGTTCTACCCGAATTGCCGGTGGTCGTCGGCCCAATCGCGTTGGTGCCGTACGCTCGCCCTGGCACCCCCGCACTCGCCGCCGCGATGGTGCCGTTTCTCGATGATCATGAAGTGTTTCTGCTCGCGAACCACGGTGTCACCGCGGTCGGCACTTCGTTGACGGATGCACTGTTGCGGATGGAGAGTGTCGAACAGGCAGCGCGCATTCTGTTCGTCGCTCAGAGTCTTGGCGGCGCGAACACGCTCGACGATGCGGAAACGACGGCGCTGATGGCGATGAGCCCGACAGCACGACGCGCCACGGCTGGAGAAGCGGAACGCGCCTGAAGGCACCGGGTCCAATGAGCAGACCGCTGAAAACCTCAATGCGACCGCGATCACAGTAGACGGTGAACATGCCCGGCCATATTCCACCGGCATGGCGCCTGACGGACTTTCATGAAGGAGTTGCGCGACGTGTCCATCGACGAAGTACGAACACTGGTTGCCGAGCGACAGCGCTATGACGATTGGCTCGCAGCGCTTGAAGCGAAGCGATCTGAAACGCCGGCGCGGGTATTCGAGCGCGTTTACGGCGACTACTTCGCGCGTCGCACCGGCGTAATAGAGAAGTTGCGTGAACATGTCGACGCACTCTCGTCGCTCGGCGATGATCTCGAAGGACGCATCGGTGAGCTCGAAACGCAACTCGCCACGCACGAGGACGAGCGTGCGGAAGCGATGCTTCGGACGGCGGTTGGCGAGTATGACGCAGACCGGTGGGAGACGGTGCGTCAGGAAGTCGAAGCCAGCATTGCGCAACTCGCTGAGAAGCGCACTGCGCTGTTGAGTGAAGTCGACGATGTGCGCACGCTACTTTCGAGTGCGCGCAATGAGCCGCCACCGATGCCCGCCACAGAGGAGCCCGCAGCGGCACCTGTTGCTGACCCTGCGCCGGCTGAGCCAGAGGCGGCCGAGGTGCCAGCCGTGCACGAGACGCCGCTGTGGGTTGACACGGTTGCACTCGCGATCGGCGAGCCGGTTCACACGGACGCCACGCACGATTCGGCAGCGGATGAACTCTTCGCCGAACACGCGCCCGGTACGCCGACTCGTGACGCGGCAGTTTCAGTTTCCGAAGCTGTGGCGCCCACTTCGCCAGCGCAGGAAGAACTCGACGGGACAGACTTTGACGATGCATTGGCGCTCTTTTCGCCAAGCGCAGCTTCCCCAGGGAGCCACCCGACGCCATTGCATGGCCGGACTGTCGATATGCTCGACGGGTTCGAGCCGGTCGAACGCATGCCTGACCCGCGGTTACCGGCCGCCGCGACTGCTGCCGTGACGGAGCTTGGCCGCTCCCCGGCGGCCCAACCCGTGGCCGCCGAAGTGCCTGTCGAGTCAGCGCGCGATCCGTTTGACGATCTCGCTTTCCTCCGGTCCGTGATCGATCCTGCGACGCAGAACAGCCCGACTCGGGCCGGTGCTGCAGGTGATCAGCAGAAAACGCTGCGCTGCACTGAGTGCGGCACGATGAACTTTCCGACGGAGTGGTACTGCGAACGTTGTGGCGGCGAGTTGGCCGCGTTCTAATTGGGTCTTGCGGGTGCACCGAGACGACGAAGGGGCCGGAATCGCAATGATTCCGGCCCCTCGTCGTTCGTTGCGGCAGCGATCAGTTACGCTGACTTCGCGGCGAGCCTGGCGATCTGGCTCTTCTGACGGGCAGCAGTGTTACGATGAATCAGTCCTTTGCGCGCTGAACGATCGAGTAGCGACACTGCGCTCAACTGTTCACCGGCCTTCGCGCCTTCCGTCTTCGCTCTCTTGACGGCAGTACGCAGCGCAGAACGCTGCGCACGATTGCGCACCGCCGCTGCACGCGACTTCCGCAAATCCTTCTTTGAAGACTTGATATTCGGCACGAAAAACTCTCCAGCTGCGTAGCAGAGAAACGAGTC
>JBKJTE010000035.1:0-8409 GCA_046590495.1 Gemmatimonas sp.
GAGCGTCTGCAGGGCGTACTTGGCCTCGATCGCGGAGTCACTGATGCTGCGGTCCAGTGCGACCACGATCGTTTGAGCGTGCGGAAGCGACATGGCGTCGAAGAAGCGTGGTCAGACAAAGCGGGGGACTCGCAACGTCTGCTGGTCCGGATCGTCGCATGCCAGACGCGCATCGCCCAGCAACGGTGGAACAACATTAACGCGATTCCACCTGTGCGCCCTCAGACAATCCCGGCACTTTCACCACTGAGATTCGCTTCGTCCCCAGGCTGGACCCTGCGAAATCACGCAGACGGTCGCGGCTTCCGCTTCCGAGTCTCGGACGGACGTGAATTTTTTACTCTGGCACCCGCTCGATGATGCAGCGCAAAGCATGCTTCCACGTGGATATGGACGGCCTCGACGCCATCTACCACGCCCATGGTCAAACCTGGGCCGGCGGTCGCGACGATTTCTACCTATCCGCGGTGGACAACTCGCTGGCGTTTTTCGACCGCGAGGGCATGCGCGCGACCTACTTCGTCATCGCAAACGATCTTGACGACGCCGCCAAGCGCGAAGCCATCGGACGAATCGTCCGGGCCGGTCATCACGTCGCCAGCCACGGCCTTACCCACCTGAAGTTCAACCAGCTCCCACTCGCCGCCAAACGCGAAGAGATTTTCGCTTCAAAACACAAGATCGAAGCCGCGCTCGGCGTGGCCTGCCTCGGGCTGCGGGCCCCCGGTTTTTCGATCGACTTCGAATCACTGGAACTCGCCCGCGACGCCGGCTATCGCTACGACTCATCCGTCTTTCCGACTTACGAATTTCGCAAGCGGCTCGGTATCCAGCAGCTTTTCCCGGAACCGTTCAAGCTGTTTGGAGACGACGATTTTTTTGAGATTCCGCTGCCGACTCTGGGTCTGGGTCTGCCGCCGTTTCACCCGTGCTACGCCTTCTATCTGTCGGGTGCCTACTATCGTTTTGGACTCAACTCCGTCCGCAAGCGCGACAACTATCTGACGATCCTGTTTCACCTGACCGACTTTGCCGAGAAGCAGCCGATTGAGCAGAGTCTCCGGCTCAATCTCTTCACCAACAATTACTTCTCGGCTGCGGGCAAGCTGAAGTTTCTGCGCAAGCTCGTCGAACCGGTGCGCGGAGATTACGAGTTTACGACCACGGAAGATCTGCTCGCGAACTGGCCGCAGTCCGCGCCGGACCTCAGCCCGCGTACGATACTGGGGATCAGCGCCACGCACGAAACTGGCGCCTGCATTGTCCGCGACCGCACGATTCTTTCCGCGATCAACGAAGAGCGACTGTCCCGAACGAAGCTCGACGAGACCTATCCGCCGAAGCAGTCGATCCGCGAAGCCATCCGCATCTCCGGTGTGTCCCCGCAAGAGATCGACGCGGTCGCGATCGCCGGCCTGCACTGGAAAGACCTGCTTCCGCAATTGTGGGAGAGCTTCCGTCAGGACGTGGGCGACTACCACGCGCTCAACGACTATTTCCCGCACTTCTGCCGCATCGTCTACCGTCTGTTCACCTTCAGGCGCGCGTTGGGCTATGACGACGTTGTCGGTTTCCTGAAATCTGAATACGGCATTTCCCCCAAGGTTTACCACGTCGACCACCATACGTGCCACTCGGTGACGGCGCACGTTACCGGCACGGCCGCGGAATCGCTGTGCATCACGGCGGACGGTGTCGGCGACGATGTCTGCATTACGTTCGCGCTCTGCCGGGGCTCCACGATACGTCGAGTGGAAACACTCTTTTATCCGAACTCGTTCGGGCAGTTTTTCACCGCCTGCACCCAGATCCTCGGGTTCAAGGGCGGCCGCCACGAGGGCAAGATCACCGGGCTCGCCGGGTTCGGAAAACCCAATCCCGAGCTGCTGGCCAAGGTCGAGCAAACTTTCTTCAACGAAGACGGCGGCTTCCGGCTGAACAAACGCTACTACGCCGAAGGCTATCCTCGCTTCAGATTCGCGGAAATTGCCGGGCTGCTGCGCGGGAAGTTCGACGTGCTGAATATCGATTACCACAATTACAAGATGCCGCTCAAGCGCCTGCTCGCCGGCTACTCGCGCGAGGACGTGGCCTACACGTTTCAGCATTTGCTCGAGCGCGAAATGGTGCGTCTGGCGTTGCGCCATAAGCCGGAAGGGCCGTACCACCTCACGCTCGCCGGGGGCGTGTTCGCCAACGTCAAGCTGAACATGGCCCTCTCTCAGAAGCTTGGCGCCGAATCGATCTACATTTTTCCGAACATGGGCGATGGCGGCTTGTGCGTCGGCGCGGCACTCGGCGTCACGGGCGCATCGCCCGCTCCGGTTCGCGATATGTACCTCGGTACCGGCTACACGGACGACGAAATCGAGCAAGCGCTGGAATCATTCCCCACGCTCTCGACTCGCCGCCCCGACAACATGGCGCTCGACGTCGCCCAAGCCCTGACCGCCAACAAGATCATCGCGCGTTTCGACGGACGCATGGAGTTCGGCCCGCGCGCACTGGGCAACCGCTCTATCCTGTACCCGTGCAGCGACCGTACGGCGAACGACTGGCTCAATCACCAGCTCCGCCGCACCGAATTCATGCCATTCGCGCCCATCGCGCTCTGGGAAGACGCGGAGGAGTACTTCGAGATCGGCGCCGGCGAAAAGCGCGCCGCGGAGTTCATGACGCTGGTCGTACCCTGCACGGAAAAAATGCGGCGGGAGTGCCCGGCCGCGGTGCATGTGGACGGAAGCGCGCGCCCCCAGCTCGTGCGCCGCGACATCAATCCATCCGTGCACGCAATCCTCACGGAATACAAGAAGCTGACCGGCCTCTCCTGCCTGATCAACACCAGCTTCAACATGCATGAAGAGCCTATCGTCCGTTCGCCCAAAGATGCGATCACTGCGTTCCGTCAGAGCAAACTCGACTTCTTGATCCTCGGGCCGTATCTGGTATGGGAAACCGATGGCTCGGGCGGTCGGCAGGACGTCAAGGCGGCGAAGTTCGACTCCGCCTCCGTCGCTGCCGAGGCTGAGGAGCGATCACCAGCTGAGTCGACGGTTTGAAACAACCATCACGATGACGCGCACGGTCAGCCGGCGTCGCTCCCTGCAGAAAGCGCTTGCAGCACCACTGCCACATCGCCTTCCGCGCGGACGGTGCGCGCACCCGGAAGGCGAATGAGCGAACACCCCAGCCCCTGATACAGCAACAGCATGGGCGTGTTGTCGTGCTCGACGTACCCGACGAACCGATCGACGCCACGCGCGTGCATTGCCTCAATGGCCGCGTGCAACAGTTCGAAGGAGTGGCGCCGCTTGGTCCGTCGCAGATACTCGCGGGTGCGGTAAGCCTCGCGCACACCAAGCGAGAGCAGTTCGCCGGTACGGCCGTGCGGCGGACTGGGTACCGCGAGCGCCGCCGCATCGGCGGTTTCTGCGTCACGCAGGCGCGAAAAACGCGCGAGCCGGAGCAAAACGCGAAAGCGCGTCACTGAGGTCAGCAACGCACGCGCGATCGCCAGCGGGAAGGCGAGCGGGTAGCGGCGGATGATCGCGCCGCCAAGTTCGGGTTCCGCCGTCCAGGCGAGAAAGCCCGCCGTCTCATCGCCATCGGTCGCGAGATGACAACCGATCAGGCCATCCTGCACCAATCTCCGATAATAGAACCGCCGCATGAAGACCTTGCCGAGGGCGGCGACCGGGCTGCCGCTAAGCAGTTCCTGATGCAGCTCGGCCACCAACGCCACATCACGCGCATCGCGCGAGTCGAGCAGGCGCGGTGAAGTCCCCGACGTCACTTTGGATGCTGCGCCGTGGCGCGGCGCTGCTTCTTGAATCGCACACCGAACAGCGGTCGCTCCACGATTTCCACCACCACGGGGATCTGGTGCCGCGCGAGTCGGTCGCGGCACGCCGCACGGATGCGCGCGCGCAGTTCGTCGGGCGATTCCGGCGTGTAGAGTTTGATGCGTGCGCCGACGACCTGTCCCGTTACCGGATTGGGCGCCGCGTATACCACGACGTCCTCAATGTTGGGCAGCTCCAGCAGCACACTCTCGACGTCGGAAGGCGACACTTTCTGTCCGCCGACGTTGATGATCTCCGTGGTGCGCCCGAGGATGCGCAGATACTCGCCCTCCACAATGACGGCGTCGCCCGTGTTCATCCACCCGTCGGCGTCGAACGGCGATGGAGCGTTGAGGTAGCCCAGCATGGCGTTCTTGGAGCGAATCCACAGCACGCCGGCAACGACCTTTATCTCGACGCCCTCGCCACCAATCTTCACGTACAGCGAGTCGTTGGATCTGGACTTTGAGCGAAAGACACCGAGTTCAGACAGGCCGTAGGTCTGCTGCAACGTGGCGCGGGGAAACGCCGCGCGGACGCGGTGGAGCGTACTCTCCGGCATCGGCTCCGTGCCGTAGGTGATCAGCGTCAGCGACGACAGGTCGAACCGGCGGTATGCCTCGGAAAGCAGCAGCAAGCCCAGAAACGTGGGCGACGCCGGGAGCAGCTCGACGCGGTGTCGTTCGATGAGGCGGCAAATTTCGTCGGCATCGCGCGTGGCGGGCGCGACGATGGAGCCACCGCAGGAGAGCCCGCCCAGGAGCGTGTTGATGCCGCCGAGGTGATCGAGCAGGAGGAAAGTCATGGTGCTGCGACGCGGCCGCTCCACCTTGAACTTCTCGAGGATGCGGCTGAAGTCGTGCAGCGCTGCCTTGGTCGGTCCCGTCGACCCGGAAGTGAAGACGATCAGGCCGGGTTGTCCGCCCCCGGCAAGTGTGCGCAGCAGCTCGTGCGTGGCCGTGACGCCGAACGCTTCATGTTCCCAGCTGTCGTCGTCGGCGAAGGTGAAGCAGTGGCTGGCCTGGGCCTGGGCGAGCAGTTCCGCGCGACGCGGCGCAACCGTGGCGGTGAGCGGAACGGCGATCGCGCCACGGCGAATCAGCGCCAGAAGTAGGGCGCAGGCGGCGGGAGAGTAGTCGCCGAGAAATCCGACGACTTCGCCGGATTGCACGTGGTGCGCATCGAGATCCTGTTCGAACCGCGTCGTTGCGTCGACGATTTCACGAAATGTGGCCGTGCCGCCCCGCCAGTGGAGCGCTGGCGAGTCGCCTCGGTCGCGCATTCGGTCGAGGAGCCAGTCGATCGCCATCTACACGCCGCCGAGGTAGAGAACCTGCCCAGTGATGTAGTCGCTACGCCGGTCGGCAAAAAAATCGACAGCGTTCGACACGTCTTCCATCGTGCCCAAACGCTTGATGGCGAGGCGGTTCACGAGTGCGTCAATCGTTTTTTTCGGAACGCCGCGAATGAGATCGGTGTCGATCGGAGTGGGAGCCACCACGTTGCAGGTGATGTTGTACGGTGCGAGTTCGAAGGCCATCACCTGCATCAAGGTCACCACCGCCTGCTTGGACGCGGCGTACACAGCCTCGCCGGCTGCGCGCATCGGCGCGGCGATGGAGCCAATGGAGACGATGCGTCCGTAGCGGTGCCGCCGCATCAGCTTGGCCGCCTCACGGCTGACGACGAACACGCTGCGAACGTTGGTGTCGAGAATGCGCGCGACCGTGTCCGAAGTGGTCAGCAACACATGGTTCATCGACGCGATGCCGGCGTTGTTCACCAGAATGTCGAGCCGTCCGTAGGTGTCGTCGATGAGGGCCATGACGCGCCGCACGTCCGCCTCGATGGTGACATCGGCCTGCACGTGGTGATAGCCCTCGAGCGTGAATTCGGCCGGGCCGCGACTGCATCCGACCACGCGCAGTCCCCGGGCGACGAAGTGCTCGACGAGGTGGCGGCCAATCCCCTTGCGGCTGCCCGTCACCAGCACAACCTCACCGTCCAACCGTCGATCCTTCCGCGAGCAGGACTTCGGCGTAGTCGGCCAGGGTGCCGACGGTACGGAAGGGGCTGTGGCGTTGCGACATCGCCCGCTCGTCAGCCAGCGTCACGTCGGCGCCGTACTCGCGACGCAGCCGCTGCTCGACCTCGAGGATGACTTCGACCAGACCCAGCGAATCGATGACGGCGCCACCGACCAGCCTGGTGTGCTCATCCACGACCGCGGGTGGGTCGATCTTGTCCACAGCAAGTACGCCGATGAGGGTATCGGCAATGAGTTGGATCAGATCGGCGCGCTGCATGGGGGGGCTTCAGGGAATCGTGCATGAAGATGTGAACGCGGCTGTGCTCGCTCGTCTCCAGAGGACGATGGACACAGTACTCAGTCACCAGTCGGGACGAGATGGGCTCGGTAAAAACGACACGTTCGTACGCCGGTACTTTGTCGCTTCTTTCTGCTCGCGCTTCTTCGATCTCTCTGATGCCAGCTGACACCGGTTCGCCCTCGATCCTTCGCCGCTGCTCCGACATCGTCGCCGTCGCTGTAGCCATGGCGTGCGTGGCCGGTATCGTCGCTGCCCTCGTGTCGTGGTTTCGGCGCGAGGTGATGCACGACAGCCTGCGCACCTTCATGTCGCCGGACCTGGTGTGGTTGTCGCCCCTTGGGCATCTGCTCCTGTTCCTGCCACTCGTACTCCTGCTGAGCGTGGCGGCGGTGCTGTTCGCCAGGTTGCCGGCGCTCCGACTGGCCGCGTTCGTCTTCGGACTGCTGGCGGCGCTCTCCATCCTGCTGCTCTACACGCCGCAGCTGCACCAGTACGCAGCGCTACTGCTCGCCGTCGGCATCGCTGTGCGGCTCGCTGGTGCGGTGAAGGGGCAGGAGTTGGCTTGGCGGCAGCGCTTTGGTCGTCTCGCCTGGGGCGGCGCAACGGTCGTCGGCGGGAGTGCTGCACTGCTGCTCGGCGCCAACGCGTGGCACGAGCGGCGCGCGCTCCGTGCGCTCCCTGCGGCGGTGGCGGACGCGCCCAACGTGCTGCTGATCATCCTCGACACCGTGCGCGCGCGCAGCCTGTCGCTCTACGGTTACGAGCGGGCGACGACCCCGTTTCTGGAATCGCTGGCGCGCGAGGGCACCACCTTCGAGTGGGCGTTCTCCACCGCCAGCTGGACGCTCCCGTCGCATGCGTCAATGTTCACGGGGCGCTTCCCGACGCAGCACGGTGCCGATTTCCGCTCCCCGCTCGACGGTCGCTACCCCGTGCTCGCCGAAGTCATGGCTGCGCGCGGCTATCGCACCGGCGGCTTCACAGCCAACCTCGTGGCGACCACGCGCGGATTCGGGCTGCATCGCGGTTTCGGCAGGTACGAAGACTTCCGTCTGACCATCAAACAGCTGCTGCTGTCGACCACCATCTTTCAGGGCACTTCCTTCCGCAAGGCAGAGGACGCGCTGGTGGTCCACCGCTGGATCGGGGGCGCGCTCCGGGCGTTTCTGCCGCCCGAGCTGGAGTCGATGTACATCAGTCCGGACAACGACCCCAAGTCTGCCCACATGGTCGTGGCGTCGTTCCTCGACTGGCGCCGACAGGACGCGAACCGTCCGTACTTCGCATTCCTCAACTTCTTCGACGCGCACGCGCCGTATCTCGCACCACCTGCCTACGACTCGATGTTTGTTGACCGCACCGTCGTCGGCAAGTACGATCGCTCCATTCGCTACATCGACGACCAGTTGCGCCTCTTGTTCGACACGCTGCGTGCGCGTGGCGAACTCGATCGCACGATCGTCGTCATCACCGCTGATCATGGCGAGCAGCTTGGCGAGCGCGGGATGCAGGGGCACGCGAACTCGCTCTACGAGCAGGTGGTGCATGTGCCACTGCTGGTGCGCTACCCGGGCCGCGTACCGGCCGGTGGGCGCGTGACCCGGCAGGTGACGCTGCGCGACCTCGCCGCGACCATCACCGATCTGGCGGCGACCCAGGGGAGTACCGGGTTGGGTGGCACTTCATTGGTCAGCAGCTGGACCGCCGACAGTCTCAATGCCAGCGAACCGCTGCAGGAGCTCGGCCGTGTTCCGCGCCCTGGGCCGCAGCATCGGAACGCCAAGGGGAGCATGTACGCCCTGGCCGACGACTCGCTTCACATCATCAGGAGCGGAGACGGCAAGATCGAGATCTTCGACTATCGCCACGATCCGGCCGAGCTGAACGATCTGGCCAATGGCCCCCTGCGCGCGCGGGTGGGTCCGTTCGAGGCGGCGCGGACGCGGATTTTGGCCGATACCGGTAGGCGTGAGATTCGTCACTGACGCGTGAATTCGCTGTTCCCGATTCGGACTGCTCGACTATCTTAGCCGAAGATTCACGCTATCGATCCTTCCCTTGGAAAGGAGTTGGAGTTTGGGAGCGACGTTCCGTACGACTGGTTCTGCCGAGGCCGCTCCCGCCTCACGCGTTACCGACGGGCCGGAATTCTGGCTGATTCTTTTGTTGGCAGCGCTCCTGGCCGGTTGGGGGGAGCTCCTGTTGCGTCTCGTCGCCGACCGGCTGCTGCCGATCCC
>JBKJTE010000006.1:0-16641 GCA_046590495.1 Gemmatimonas sp.
CCAGACGCCGTGGAGGCACCACCCCAGTCCCTAGTCCCAAGTCCCCAGCCCCCAAGATAAGCACTCCCCCTCTTCCCTGATTACTTTCGCCCCGTGCTTCCTATCCAAGCGGTCACATGGTCCCCGGACCGTCGCTCCCTCCGCATCATCGACCAGCGGCTGTTGCCGAGCGATGAGGTTGTGCGGGACCTGCGCGCGCTGGACGATGTCGTCGAGGCGATTCGGACGCTGGCGGTTCGCGGCGCGCCCGCGATCGGCGTGGCGGCCCCGATCGGGTTGGCTGTGGCGTTGGATGAAGCCGCGACTAGCGATGACGAGCGTCGGGCTTTGCTGCCGACGTTTGCCGCGCGTCTGATCGCGTCGCGTCCGACTGCGGTGAATCTGGCGTGGGCGGTCAACCGCATGCTGGCACGCGCGGGGACGGTTGGCGACGAGCACTTGCTCGATGCACTGCGCGCAGAAGCCGACGCGATTCTGACTGAAGACATTGCGATGTGCGACGCCATAGGGGGACATGGCGTCGCGTTGATTCCTGACGATGCCTGTGTCCTCACGCACTGCAACGCAGGCGCCCTCGCGACGGCAGGCATCGGGACTGCGCTCGCGCCCATCTACGCCGCGCACGCAGCGGGGCGCCGTGTCCATGTGTACGCGGACGAAACGCGGCCGTTGCGACAGGGCGCGCGGCTGACTGCGTGGGAGCTGCAACGCGCCGGGATTCGCGTCACCGTGCTGCCCGATGGTGCGGCGGCATCGCTGCTTCGCTCGGGGACGATCGATCTCGTGATCGTTGGTGCGGATCGCATCGCTGCCAATGGTGACTTTGCAAACAAGATCGGTACCTACTCGGTTGCCCTCGCAGCGCGGGCGCATAGCGTTCCGTTCTACGTCGCCGCACCATGGAGTACCATCGACCCACACACACCACTCGGCGCGGCGATCGAAATCGAACATCGCGACGCCGAAGAGTTGGGCGAGCTACCCAGCGGTGTTTCCGTCTGGAATCCTGCGTTCGATGTTACACCGCATTTGCTCGTGACCGGCTATATCACCGACCGCGGTCTGGTACAGCCGCCGTTCACTCCGTTTGCATCAACGTGATGCCATGCTGACTCAATGACTGCGATTCTGGCCATCGATCAGGGAACGACCGGCACCACCTGTCTGGTCGTGAGTGCGGACGGACAGGTGACTGGACGCGCGTATCGCGAGATCACGCAGCACTATCCGGCACCGGGTTGGGTCGAGCACGACGCGCACGAAATCCTTGATCAGACCATGGCCGCGGCGCGCGAAGCGGTGGCCGATGCGATTGCACGTGGTGGAGATGTTCCCGTCGCCATCGGCATAACCAATCAGCGTGAAACGATCGTGCTGTGGGACCGCGCAACCGGCCGCGCGGTGCACCGGGCAATCGTCTGGCAGGATCGTCGCACGGCCGATCGGTGCGCGGAGCTGGCGTCACACGCCGGGATGATTGCCGCGCGCACTGGGCTTGTGACCGATCCGTACTTCAGCGCGACGAAGCTCGAATGGTTGCTGGCGCAATCGGACAACCGCGTGCGGGCCGGCCGCGGTGAGTTGGCTGCCGGCACGATCGACTCGTGGTTGATCTGGCATCTCACGGGCGGCGCCGTACACGCGACCGATCATACGAATGCATCACGCACCATGCTCTACGACATCGATGCACGAGCGTGGAACGATGAATTGCTGTCGCTCTTTGGTGTCCCGAAACCATTGCTCCCCGAAGTGCGCACATCGAGTGGCGCGTTCGGTACGGCGCTCGCAACGCACGTCGGGCTTTCACTCCCGATCTGCGGCGTCGCCGGCGATCAGCAGGCCGCACTCTTCGGACAGGGCGGTTGGCACGCCGGCGATGGCAAGAACACCTACGGCACGGGCGCGTTTCTCCTGCTCAACACGGGCACACGTCGGCCAGCGGCGGGGCAGGGACTTCTGACGACGATCGCCTGCGATGACCACGGGAAGCCCGTCTTCGCACTCGAAGCGTCGATTTTCATTGCAGGCGCCGCGGTACAATGGCTGCGCGATGGGCTGGGCCTCATTTGCACGGCATCCGAAACAGAAGCGCTCGCGCGTTCGATTGCCTCCAACGACGGCGTCTACTTCGTGCCAGCGCTCGTCGGACTCGGTGCGCCGGACTGGGAGCCTCACGCCCGCGGCACAATCGTCGGACTCACCCGCGGCACCACGCGCGCGCACATGGTCCGCGCGGCACTCGAAGCGATGGCCTACGCAACACGCGATGTGCTGGGCGACATGCGCACCAACGGCGGTGTGCCGTTCGATCGCCTGCGAGTCGATGGAGGTGCAACAAGCAACGATTGGCTGATGCAATTTCAGGCCGACGTACTCGCGGTTCCCGTCGAGCGTCCCGATGTGATTGAAACGACTGCGCTTGGCGCCGCTGGCCTCGCAGGAATCGCCGCGGGCGTGTGGCCTGACGCTGATGCGTTTCTCGCCGCGCGTAGCTTCACACGCTTCACGCCAGGCGATGGTCAGAGCGACGCGAACAGTGCGCACAAGGGGTGGCGTCGCGCGGTGCGGGCAGCGCTCTCGTGGGCGCGCGATGCCGAGTGACGCGCGGCCGGGCGCGATCGCGCGCGCAACCCCGGCACGCTGGTCCCCACGCCCTGCGCACCTCGTCGCGGCGATCGTCGCAATCGCCTCGCTGGCGGCAACGGGCGCACCGCTCTCGGCTCAACCCCTCCGTCGCTCGCCGCTGCTATCGCTCTGCCGATTTCCGATCGCTGATTCCGTACTCCCGCCCCCTCAGTGCCTAATCCCCAGTCCCCAGTCGCTTTCCCCCGGCGCTTATCCCCCATCCTCTGACCCCTCCGACCCCTGGTTCGGGCGAGACAAGGCACGCCACTTCGGCGCGTCGGCCGCGATTCAACTGATGGGATACGGTATTCTGCACATTGCAGGGCTGAGCCGTACTCAGTCGATGCTCGGCGCCGCGCTCGTGACAGCGTCGGCCGGAATCGGCAAGGAGCTGTGGGACCGCGGTGGGCGCGGCACGCCCAGCCGGCGCGATCTGGTCTGGGACGCCGCCGGCCTGCTCACCGGTTCCGGACTCGCCCAAATCGCCGATCCGCCGTGACGGATCGAGGGTAATTGCATATCTTGAAGGCTGAATATCCCACCATTCGGTGACCACGCACGACTGGAGCGCGGCGCGTCGCGCGACCGCAGGACGGAATCCCGTGAAAGCTCGTACGAAATTTCTGGTTGGTGGTGCGCTGGTGCTCGGCACCGCCGGCTATCTGATGGCCAGCTCGATCAACGAAACGGCGCAGTACTACCTCACGCCGACTGAATTGGCAGCGAAGGTCACGTCCAATCCGCGCTTCGTGAATACCGGCGTGAAAGTCGGCGCGCGTGTCGTGAACGGCACCATCGTGCGCGATCCGTCCGGGCGTTCGTTGTCCTTCAAGATGACCGACGGAGCACGCGAGTATAACGTCGTCTACAAAGGCATCGCGCCCGATACCTTCACCGACGGCGTGGATGTCGTCGTCGAAGGACGGCTCGACAGCAACGGAACATTCCAGGCGACGACGTTGCTTGCCAAGTGCGCATCACGTTACGAAAACGCTCCAGATAAATATCGCGACACGCCCGGCTATCAGGGCGCAGCGACTCCGCGCGCATAAGCGCATCCGCAGCAGCGCAATCGCGTAAGCGCGAGGCCACATGATTCTTGTTGGAGAGCTGTCGCTCTGGGTTGCCTTGTTGATGGCCGCCTGGACGACAACCGTTTCATTTTCGGGCGGAGTACAAGGTCGAGCTGATCTGGTCAAGAGTGGAGAGCGCGCGCTGTATGCGACGTTTGCATTCACGCTGCTGGCGTCGATCGGCATCTGGACTGCGCTCTTCACGCACGACTTCTCGATCAAGTTCGTTGCGTCCTACACCAGCGCAAATCTGCCGAAGATTTACACCTTCACGGCCTTCTGGGCCGGTCAGGCAGGCTCGCTGCTTTTTTGGTCGCTGATCCTCACCGGGTATGCAGCGATCGCGGTCTTCACCAACCGTACCAAGAATCGCGTGATGATGCCGTGGGTCACCGGCACGCTTGGAGTGATCGCGCTTTTCTTTTTGATGACGATGTGCTTTGGCGCGAATCCGTACGAGCGACTCGACTGGATTCCGCCCGATGGCCGCGGCATGAACCCGCAGCTTCAGAACCCGGGCATGGCAATCCATCCGCCGATGCTCTACCTGGGTCTCGTCGCAACGGCAGTTCCGTTTGCATTCGCGATCGGCGCGCTGATTTCGCGCAAGCTCGACGCAGAATGGCTTGGCGCAGTGCGCCGTTGGGCACTGCTCTCGTGGTTCTTCCTCACGATCGGCATCGTGCTGGGCATGTGGTGGGCGTACGTCGAACTCGGTTGGGCCGGCTACTGGGCGTGGGACGCTGTCGAGAACTCGTCGTTCCTCCCGTGGCTGACCGGCACCGCGTTCCTGCACAGCATCATGATCCAGGAAAAGCGCGGCATGCTGCGGAAGTGGAACGTGACGCTTGTGGTCGTGACGTTTCTGCTCTCGATCCTGGGTACTTTCATCACACGTAGCGGCATCATCGAGAGTGTGCACGCGTTCGCGCAGTCGTCGGTCGGCAACTGGTTCCTGGGCTTCCTGATTCTCGCCACGACGCTCACGGCGTATCTCGTGTCGACGCGTCTCGAAGATCTTCAGGCCAAGGCCGAACTCGAAAGCATGATCAGTCGCGAAGCCGCGTTCCTCTACAACAACCTCGCGCTCGTCGGCATCTGCTTCGCGACGCTCTGGGGAACGCTCTTCCCGATTCTGTCCGAAGCCGTGAAGGGCGAAAAGATAACCGTCGGTCCGCCGTTCTTTAACGCGGTGAACGGTCCGCTTGGTCTGTTGCTGCTGGCGCTCACCGGCATCGGTCCGTTGATCGCCTGGCGTCGTGCGTCCACGTCCAATCTGCGTCGCCAGTTTACCTGGCCGGTGACGTCCGGCGTGGTGGTCTTTGCCGTACTCTTCGCGCTCGGCATGCGCAGCTTCTACGCGCTGATCACCTACCTGCTCGCCGGCTTCGTCATGGGCACGATAGCGCAGGAGTTCATCAAGGGCATCGGCGCGCGGCGTCGCATGTACACCGAGGGGCTGTTCGCCGCATCGATGCGGCTGATCGGACGCAACCGTCGGCGTTACGGCGGATACATCGTGCACTTCGGCGTCGTTGTGCTCTTCTGCGCCTTCGCCGGCCAGATGTTCAAGAAGGACCTCGCGGCAACGGTGAAGACGGGCGAAACGATCAAGGCGACCGACGCATACGGACACGCGTGGGCATTCACGAGCCTCGGCGTTTCGCAGTTCGAACAGCTCAATCGGCGCGTCCTTGCCGTCAGCTTCAACGTCACGAAAGACGGCAAGAAGATGGGCGTCCTTTCGAGCGAAAAGCGGCAGCACGTGGATAGCCGAGGAGAGCCGACGTTCGAACCGTCGACCGAAGTCGGCATTCTCGAATCGCCATCGCAGGACGTCTACATGGTCTTCACCGGTGCAGTCGATGCAGAGACTGCAGCCGTGCACATCAACTTCAATCCGTTGGTGTGGTGGGTGTGGTTTGGCGGCATCATGATGGCCTTTGGTGGCATCATCGTGATGTGGCCGCAGGCGCAGAAGGAGCGCGAGAGCGGCTACGTCGCTGAACTTCCCGCGGCATCGGAAGGCGTGCTCGTCGGAGCTGGCGCGTGAACGCCGCGACCGGCCCGTCGACGAGTGATCGTCGCGCGTTCCTGAAGACGGTAGGTCGTGGCGCGCTTGGCGTCGCTGCGCTCTCCGTTGCATCGAGCGTGACTGCGCGGCAACTGTTCGGGCAGCAGTCGGCCAATTCGCAATCGGCCGCGAGTAACGTCGAGATGACGTCGGACTCGTACAAGCCGGTGCGTCGTCCGCCAAAGGCCGGTGCAAAGCCATTGATGGACGACAAACAGATCGAAACGTTCGAGCGCGAGTTGGCCTGCCCCTGCCCGTGCACGCTCGATGTGTACACCTGCCGCACGACGGACTTCAACTGCGGTATTTCGCCCGCGGTGCATCGCGATGTGAAGACGCTGGTTGAAGGTGGTTACAGCGCCGATGAAATCATGGCGGCACTGACCGACACGTACGGCGACTTCATTTTGATGACGCCGCGTAAGCAGGGTTTCAATCTGCTCGCGTGGTTCGCTCCATTTGCCGCGATCGGCATCGGTGCCGTGGCGATCGGCGCACTGCTGCGAGGTTGGCGTCTCAATGCGACCAAGGCCACGGCAGCGCGCGCCGAGGCCTCGCAGCGTGCGCCGGTCCCGTCGTACAAGGCACCTTTTGCACCGCCCGACGATGTCGACGCGACTGAAGCGGAACTCGCGCGACTCCAGGCAGCGCTTCGCCACGACCCGCAATGATGCTCGCTGCCATACCTGTAGGTGCCATTCCGCTCGCGGTCGGCACGGTGCTCGCGCTTGGCGGTCTCTCGCTGGTGCTTTCGCCGTTGATCAATGACGGATCGGAAGCAGCAACGAAAGTCAAACCGCGCCTGCGCACAGGCCCCGCGCCTGAAGCCACAGACGGCGCGGTCGCCGCGCTTCGCGAGATCGAATTCGATCGCGAAACCGGCAAGCTGTCAGACAGCGACTACACCGAGTTGAAGTCTCGCTACACGCGTGCGGCCCTCGACGAGTTGCGGGCGGCCGATGTCGCGAACGCAAGCATGAACGCGACGGCGGTACTCGAAATCGATCCGGTAGAAGCGGCGATCAGTCGTGCACGCGCGCAGCAAAAATCCTGCGTCGACTGTGGTCCGCGCCCGGAGCCCGATGCGACCTATTGTTCCAACTGCGGCCGCTTTCTCCCCGGTCAATGCAGTCACTGCGGGGCGAGTGTCACCGCTCCAGGCTCGGCGTTCTGTGGTTCGTGCGGCGAAGTCCTCGCCGTGTAGAGGCCCATTCGCGCGAACGCATGGAAAAGACTCGGGGCTGAAAGCGCCGACCTCCCGTTGCGATTCGTGTAATTCGTGGCCGCCTTTCGCATCCGACGGGGGGTTGAACAAATCCCGAAGGTGGCACAGCTTCCAGCCTATGCCCGAATCGAAGAAGACGGCGCCGACGCCGACTGCGAAGCCGTCCGACGCCCTGATTGTGCGAGGCGCGCGCGAGCACAACCTCCGCAACATCAGCGTCACTATTCCACGCGATAAGCTGACCGTGGTGACGGGGTTGTCGGGGTCAGGGAAGTCGTCACTCGCCTTCGACACGATTTACGCCGAAGGACAACGTCGCTACGTCGAATCGCTGTCGGCATATGCGCGCCAGTTCCTTGGCTTGATGGAAAAGCCCGACGTCGACGTGATCGAAGGGCTTTCGCCTGCGATCTCGATCGAACAGAAATCGGCGGGACACAATCCGCGTTCAACGGTCGGCACCGTCACCGAAATTTACGACTACCTGCGCTTGCTGTACGCGCGTGTCGGGACGCCGCATTGCCCCAATTGCGGACGCCCGGTGCAGCGACAGAGTCCCGCGCAGATCGCCGAACTTGTGCTCGCATGGCCGGACGGTACGCGCATCGAAATTCGCAGTCCCTTGGTCCAGGAACGCAAAGGAGAATTCCGCGATCTGTTCGAGAATGCACGTAAGCAGGGCTTCGTGCGCGCCATCGTTGACGGTGAACTGATCGAACTCGCCGATCCGCCAAAGCTGAATCGTCGCGCCAACCACTCGATCTCGGTCGTGGTCGATCGACTCGTGGTACGCGCCGATGATCGGGGTCGCATCACGGATTCGATCGAGACCGCACTGCGACTCGCCGAAGGGTTGGTCGAAGTCGTGCGTCACGACAAGAAAGAGCCGACAACCGAAATCTTCTCCGAGCGCTACGGTTGTCCGGTGTGCGGCATCTCGATGCCCGAGCTCGAGCCGCGGCACTTCTCATTCAATTCGCCATTCGGTGCGTGCGAAGCCTGCAGTGGGCTTGGCACGGCGCGTAGTGCCAGCGAAGAACTCGTCATCGGCGACCAGAATCTCTCGATCCTCGAAGGCGTGGTACTTCCGTGGGGAGAACCTGACGGCTACATGCGCAAGGTCATTCTTCCAGGCCTCGCCAAACAACTCGGTTTCGATCTCAACGCGCCGTGGTCAAAGATTCCCGCCGTCGCGAAGAAGTCGTTGCTGCACGGTGTGAGTGAGTCGTCACCCACGGCCAGGAAAGCTGCGAAGAAAGGCGCCAAGAAAGTCGTCAAAGGCGTTACGACAAAGGCAGCCTCCAGCAAAACTGGTGCAGACAGTCGGTGGGAAGGGATCATTGCCCACGTGCAGCGGCGCTTCAACGAAACGAGTTCTGAAGCCGCGCGCATGGATCTTGAAGCGTACATGGTCGCGGCACCGTGCCCGACGTGCAAAGGTCAGCGCCTGCGCGCCGAGTCGCTCGCGGTGACGATGCATGGCCGGAACATCGGTGAAGTGGTGCAGCAGAGTGTAATTGACGCACTCGAGTTCTTTCAAACAGTGCCAATCCGCGCCGCTGGTCATCCAGGGCTCGACGCAGGCATCGCTGGTCCGATCCTCAAGGAAGTCCGGGAGCGGCTGCGTTTTCTGGTGGATGTTGGACTCGACTATCTCACGCTCAATCGTAGCGCGGAATCACTGTCCGGTGGTGAAGCGCAGCGCATTCGTCTTGCAACGCAGATCGGTTCACGCCTGGTTGGTGTGCTTTACATCCTCGACGAACCCAGCATCGGTCTGCATCAGCGCGATAACGGCAAGTTGCTCGAGACGCTCAAACAACTTCGCGATCTTGGCAACACGGTCATTGTGGTCGAACACGACGAAGAAACCATTCGTGACGCCGACTATCTCATCGACCTGGGGCCTGGCGCCGGCAAACACGGCGGCGAAGTCATCGCGCAGGGTTCTGTTGAAGATGTGATGAACACGCCGGCTTCGATCACCGGTGCATACCTGCTCGGCACGCGCAGCATCCCGGTGCCCAAGAAACGTCGTCCTTTCGATCCTGCGCGTACTGTCCGCGTGCAGGGCGCGCGTGAACACAATCTGCTCGGTGTCGACGCAGAGTTTCCACTTGGGCTGTTTGTCGCGGTCACTGGCGTATCGGGTTCCGGCAAGTCGACGCTCGTTACTGACATTCTCCAGCGCGCGATGTCTCGCCATTTCTATCGCGCGCGTGTCATTCCGGGAGCGCACGATCGCATCACGGGTCTCGAACACCTCGACAAGCTGATTGACATCGATCAAAGCCCGATCGGTCGCACCCCGCGGTCCAATCCTGCGACGTACACGGGTGTCTTCACGCCCGTGCGCGAACTGTTCGCCGACTTGCCCGAGTCGAAAATTCGCGGCTATGGCCCGGGGCGCTTCTCGTTCAATGTGAAAGGCGGGCGTTGCGAAGCGTGTCAGGGCGATGGACTGGTAAAGATCGAAATGCATTTCCTTCCGGACGTTTTCGTTCCGTGTGACGTGTGCAAAGGCAAACGGTTCAATCGCGAAACGATGGAAGTGCGTTTCCGCGGTATGAGCATCGCTGAAGTGCTCGATCTCACCGTCGAAGAAGGATGCGCGTTCTTCGAGAATCAGCCGCGCATTGCGCAAAAACTCGAAGCGTTGCGCGATGTTGGCCTGGGCTACATCCACCTCGGCCAGAGTGCGACAACACTGTCCGGCGGCGAAGCGCAGCGGGTGAAGCTCGCGACCGAACTATCCAAGCGGGACACCGGCCGCACACTCTACATTCTCGACGAACCAACCACCGGCCTTCATTTCGAAGACGTGCGCGTGTTGCTCGAAGTGCTGCACAAGCTCGTCGATCGCGGCAACACCGTGCTGGTGATCGAACACAATCTGGACGTGATCAAAACGGCCGACTGGATCCTCGATCTCGGTCCCGAAGGTGGCGTGCGCGGCGGTACGATCGTCGCGCAGGGTACGCCTGAGCAGATCGCCAAGGTCGCTGAGAGCTACACGGGCCACTACCTCAAGGCACTGCTCAAGCGGAAATAGCGCACGTCGTCGTACCGCAGATGTAAATCGCGCGCGCCGGCTCGGCCAGCGGGTAGATTCTTCGCATGGTCTCCCTCCTCGATATCATCGGGCCCGTGATGGTTGGGCCAAGTTCCAGTCACACCGCCGGCGCGTGCCGACTCGGCCTGCTCGCCCGCTGCCTCGTTGGCGGCACGCCCGAGCGCGCCACCGTTGAACTCCACGGTTCGTTCGCGCGCACCGGCGAAGGACACGGCACCGACAAAGCGATCGTGGGCGGCCTGATGGGCTTTCGCCCTGACGACGAACGATTGCGCACCGCGCTCGAAATCATGGAGCGCGAAGGCCTCGACTACAAGTTCGAGAAGACGACGCTCGGCGACAACGCGCATCCCAACACCGTGCGCATCACGCTCGAGCGCGGCGATCGACACTCGCAGATGGTTGGCGCATCACTTGGCGCCGGTCGCGTTCAGGTAACGGAGATCGATGGCTATCCTGTCGACATCACCGGTAACCTGCACACCATCGTGCTGGTCGCGGGCGACGTGAAAGGATCCATCGCACGCATCGCCGGCCTGCTTGCCGAAAACGATCTCAACATCGCAACGCTCAAACTTTCGCGCAAAGAACGCGGCGGCGATGCGTTCATGGTCATCGAGGTCGATGAACAGCCGGGTGAAGCACTGCGCGACGCAATCCGTACGTTGCCGTGGGTGAAGTGGGCGTTTCGTCTCGACAAGGTGAGTGCCTGATGTACAAGAGTCTTGCCGAAGCAATCAAAGACGCGGAAGCACGCGGCGTCTCACTGTCCACTGTTGCGCTCGAAGCCGAAGCGCGCGATCAGGGGAGACCGATCAGTGAAATTCGCGACGCGCTCAGGCGCGCGCTCGTTGTCATGCGCGAAGCGGTCGCACGCGGAATGGTTGGCGATTTGTATTCTGCATCCGGACTTGTTGGCGGCGACGCAGCAAAGTTGCGCACCGGTGCCGATGGTCCACTCGCAGGCACGCCATTTCGCGATGTGCTCGCGCGCGCACTCGCCGTGCAGGAAGTGAACGCAGCAATGGGCGTCATCGTCGCTGCGCCGACGGCAGGCGGTGCAGGGGTGCTTCCGGCAGTGCTCACAGGGCTCGCGGCCGCGCGCGGTATCGACGATGAACTCGTGATCTCCGCGCTCGCGACCGCAGGATTGATTGGCGCCGTCGTCGCAGAGCGCGCATCGCTCTCGGGAGCGGAGGGCGGCTGTCAGGCGGAGACGGGTGCCGCAGCAGGAATGGCAGCCGGTGCGGCTGTGGAGATGCTCGGTGGTTCGCCGAGGCAGTGCGGGCACGCGACGGCGCTCGCACAACAAGGCACGCTCGGATTGGTCTGCGATCCGCTCGGCGGGCTTGTCGAACTGCCCTGTGTGTTTCGCAACGCAACCGGTGCAGCAATCGCCCTCGCCGCGATCGAGATGGCGATGGCGGGTATCGAGTTCGCCATTCCGGCCGACGAAGTCATCGACACGATGGGCGAAATCGGCGAGGCAATGGACGTGCGCTATCGCGAAACTGCCGGCGGCGGACTCGCCGCAACTCCGACCGGCCGTCGTCTCGCACGCGAGCGTTTGTACGAGCTCAAGCGCCGGGAGTGAGCACGCGAAGGGGACGTCCTGCCACGCGAGTACTCGCGTACGGCGTCATGCTCGGGATCATGTTCACGATCAGTCTCTCTGCATGTCAGCAACGCAACGCCGACGCGGTCGATGCATCAGTCCCCGCGCTCACATCGATAACAACCACCGGCTCGCTGAAAGCCTCTGCACTCATCGAAGCGTCAGGCGCCGTGCGAAGCACCCGAAACGGCAATGCCTTCTGGTCGCAGAATGACAGCGGCAATGAGGCAGACCTTTTTGCGTACGACAGCACCGGCGCATCACTCGGCGTCGCCCGCGTAACCGGCGCGCGCAATCGCGACTGGGAAGCGATTGCGATGGGTCCATGCACTGACGGCTTTTGCGTCTACATCGGTGATGTCGGCGACAACGGGGCGCGACGTGAGAAGGTCGCGATCTGGCGTGTGGTGGAGCCGACGGTCGGCGACACGCTGACCGCCCCCGCGACAGAGCTTCGCTTCAGCTATTCCGACGGCCCGCGCGATGTCGAAGCGATGTGGGTTTCGCCGGACACGACGGTGTGGTTGTTGACCAAACGACCGATGCTGAGGGCCGATGGAACGTCCCGCCCGGCACTGCTCTATCGTCTACCGGCGTCGATGTGGACCGAGAGCGCCGAACACGTCGCAATCCTTGTCGATTCGCTGCCGATTGTCCCGCTGGCTTCCAGCCAACTCACGTGGATCACGGACGCGTCGCTCTCGCCGCCGGACAGCGCTGGCGCGCGTCATCTGGCCGTCCGCACCTACGAGCAGGTCTTCGTCTTTTCCGCAGACTCCACCACCGGTCGACCTGGTGCGCTGGAACACCGTTGCGCACTCGCGCCGTTGCACCAACGGTCTGGTGAAGGCGTCGTCTGGCTGGCCGATGGCCGACTGCTTTTCAATGCCGAAGGACGGGGGTCGGCGTTACAGGCCGGGCGTTGTCGCTAGCGGGTTCGCCCAGCGATTGCTGTCTCGTCGCTGGCAATGAGCAACGACGGCAGAAGTTGCATTGTGGGAGTGTGGCCGAGTCGTCGCCGGCCGCGTAGCTTCACGAAAGAGCAAGCGAACTACGCCGGCTTGCTGATTTGACGAAACGCTCCTGCCGACTCCGCCGTACGGTGGTGGGACTGAACCCAACAGGAATCGCCCCTATGGTTACTCGTGAAGATGTTGAAGCGTTTCTGGATCGACTCGGCACCGACGGTGCGTCGCACTCGGAAGTTGAACCCGGTCTCTGGATCGTAAGACCAAGCGGTCCACTCGATTTTGATGTCGTCATCACGCACAATCCGCCCGTGTTGCTGATGCGGGTCAAGGTGATGCCCGTGCCTGCCGATGCTGCTGAAGTGGCTGCCTTGAGCCGTCGTCTGCTTGAGCTCAACGCGACCGATCTCCTCCATGGATCATATGGCATCGACGCTGACGCCATCGTCCTCACCGAGGCTATGGAACTCGAACATCTCGATTACGAAGAGTTCCTCGCATCCTACGAAAGCCTGACGCTCTCGCTGACTACGCACATGCGTGAGTTGGCCGCCTTCCGAGAGGTTCGCTGAACCATGGGCATTCTGAATCGTTTCTCGTCGCTGATCAAGTCCAATCTGAATGACCTCATCTCCTCGGCGGAAAATCCCGAGAAGATGTTGAATCAGATCATCGTCGACATGCGTAACCAGCTCGCCAAGGCGAAGCAGCAGGTTGCTGCGACCATTGCTGACGAAAAGAGACTCAAGGATCAGGCTGACGCCGAGTTCAAGCTCGCCGACGATTGGGACAAACGTGCGATGCTCGCCGTTCAGGAAGGACGTGACGATCTCGCCAAGCAGGCACTGTTGCGTGGCCAGGAACATCTCGAGCATGGGCAGCAGCTCGCGATGACGTGGGAAACGCACAAGATGGAAGCGGAGAAGCTCAAGCAGTCGCTCCGTGATCTCAACGACAAGATCGAAGAAGCGAAGCGTAAGAAAAATCTGTTGCTCGCGCGTCAGCGTCGTGCAGAAGCACAGGCGCGCATCTCGCAGACTATGTCCGGACTATCTGACAACTCTGCGTTCGACGCCTTCTCCCGCATGGAAGAGAAGATCACGACCAACGAACGGCAGCTGCAGGCCGCGCAGGAAATCGACGAAGAGTTCAGCGGCGATCGTCTCGCTGGTGAGTTCAAGCAGCTCGAACGTTCCGCTGGTGGTGCCAACGCTGATTCGCAGCTCCTGCAACTCAAGCAGCGGATGGGGATGCTGCCGTCAGCGGCACCGGCAGCGTCACGGCAGTTGGCGGCCGGTACGGTGAATGTGGAACCCGCAGTTGCGGCCGCCCCTGCGCAACTCGCGGCCGGCGCAAAAGAAGAAGCGAAAACCGCTGAAGTCGATCTCATCGCTGAAATCGAAGGCCTGCGCGAGCCCAAGCCCCGGTCGTGAGTGGTACGCGTCGGTTTCTGATTCTGGCCGAAGGAAACTTCGGCCCACAGAGCTCCAAGACTGCGAACGCGTGCATCCGGTATTCATCGTCGGAAGTTGTCGCCGTCCTCGATAGCACGAACGCGGAAAAAACATCGCAGGAGATCCTCGGATTTGGCGGCGACATTCCCGTCGTCGCCACTTTCGTCGACGGGATGGAAAAGGCGCCGAATGCACTGCTGATCGGCATCGCGCCTGCGGGCGGACAATTTCCCGCTGCGTGGCGCACCATCGTCAACGACGCGCTCCGCGCCGGGCTCGATGTCTGGAGCGGATTGCACACGATGCTCGGCGACGACGCGGAGTTTGCAGCGCTTGCTGCCGCGTCAGGTGCGAGCATTCGCGATCTGCGTCGCGCACCGCACGATCTCGACGTTGCGTACGGTCGCGCGCGCGACGTTGATGCAACGGTAGTGCTCACGGTCGGAACCGATTGCAACATCGGCAAGATGACGACGCAGCTGCAGGTACTGAATGCGGTCCGTCAGCTTGGGCATCGCGTGAACTTCGCGGCGACTGGCCAGACTGGAATTCTGATCGAAGGACGTGGCATTGCGGTCGATGCCGTCATCGCGGACTTCATCGCCGGCGCGGCAGAACGACTCACGCTCGAAGCTGCGGTCGACGCCGACGTCGTGCTGGTCGAAGGGCAGGGATCGCTCATTCATCCCGCGTATTCAGGCGTGACGTTAGGACTGATGCACGGATCGTTGCCGCACGCGATGGTGTTGTGTGCGCAACCCTCGCGCACGTCGATACATCGCAATCCGTGGGTGTCGATTCCCTCGCTGACACAGATGATCGCGCTCTACGAGCAGACGACTGCATATTTGCGTCATGCGCCGGTCATCGCCATCGCGCTGAACACGTTTGATCTCACGGAAGACGCAGCGTTTCTCGCGGTCGAGCAGGCTCGCGCTGAAACCGGGCTACCGGTGACAGATCCCGTGCGCTTCGACCCATCGCCGATCGCACAGGCGATCAGTGCGTTTCATATCGCGCGCAGTACGTAGCCACGGAGTAGCGAGGCGACTGTGTGTGCTTAACGTGGTTGTTGAAATCACGACGCAATAGAATGAGACCACGCCCAGTATTTTGGTGAAGGGACTCGGGCACTGATAGACCACACTGTTGGCCATGATCAGCCGCCCAATTTCCCAATCAGGCGCGTCGTCGGCGCCCACAGAACGCCCGATTCTCGTCGCGGTGCGCAACGCCTGCGAAGAGATCGTCGCCGGGCTTGGTAGCGCGCTTGTCAGGGTGCGCACACTCGATGGTCTGTCGTTCGAAGTGCGTGCCGGTGAGCTGCTGCTCCTGACCGGCGGCGTGGCCAGCGGTGCTACGTCACTGCTCGGCGCGTTGTACGGACCGCCGGCGTCGCGCGCCCGGGCGCAGCGCTACGTGACACCGGGTGTCCAGCTGCGCCGCGCCACGATCCCTTTCAGCGCATCTGAAGCGCTCATCGCAGGATGGCGCGACGCGCACGACACGCACGACGCATTGCGCACAGCACCATCGCCTGATGCGTCGAGCGCGGGCAGTCGTCCACCAGTCGTCTATCTCCTACGCGTACGCCCGGACGATGCAACCCGCACTGCCGCCACCGGCGCGATCACGCAATACTCATGGCGTGAGTGGGCGGGAGCGCTGCAGCGCTGCGGTGGCGCGATCGTGGTTGCACGTCAAGGCCGCTCGCCCGGCAATCGTGCTGAACACGGAACGCGGGCCACAGATGGTGCCGCGCCTCCGGACTTCTCCGTGGTGCGTGAGTCGAGCGATCGGGACCGCAGCTACGTCCGAACGCTCACGTTACACGCCGGGCGGATTGTGAGCGCTGACCGGCAGTGGTAGGAAGTGCGACGGACCATGTACATTCCAATCGCGAAGTCGCGCCCGCGTCGGGCGCATTCCACCGAAACCCCGCCTGCGAATGCCCGAGTTCCGCCTGTACAACACGCTCACTCGTCGAGTGGAGCCGTTCGCACCTGCTGATGGACAGACGGTGCGCATGTACACGTGTGGACCCACCGTTTACAACCCGGCGCACCTGGGCAACTTCCGCACGTTCCTCTTTGAGGATCTGCTGCGGCGTTCCATTCGTCTGGCCGGTTGGCGCGTGGAGCAGGTGATGAACCTCACCGACGTCGACGACAAGATCATTCGCAAAGCGGCCGCGACGAAGACGACAATCCTCGATGTAACGGAGCCGTTCACGGCGCTCTTCCATCAGGATCGGCGCTATCTGCGCATTGAAGACGCAGAGTTGTATCCGAAAGCGACCGAGCACATCCCGGAGATGATCGCGCTCGTCGAACGGCTGATTGCCAACAACGTCGCGTATGTCGCAGACGACGGGTCGATCTATTTCGCGATCGATCGGTTCCCCACGTACGGGCAGCTTTCGCAGCTTGATAAGCGTGAGATCCGGGCCGGCGCGCGCGTGGCGCAGGACGAATATGCCAAGGAGAACGCCCAGGACTTCGCGCTCTGGAAGGCCGCCAAGGACGAGGACG
>JBKJTE010000195.1:0-2654 GCA_046590495.1 Gemmatimonas sp.
ACCATGCAACTGGTGTCTGCGCTGCAGCGCGCCGGCAAGTCATTCGAAGTGCAGGTGGGTCCGGACGCGGGTCACAGCGGGTTGCAGTCCGCGCGCATGATGGAATTCTTCATCGAGAATCTGGTGCTCAAGCCGGCGACGACGCGCGCGATGCAGTGATCAGCTGCGATGATCAGCTGCGATTGAACGTCACCTGCTCCGGCTGTGCAACCTTGATCGGCTCGGCGGGCGCCTGACCAACATTCAACGCTGCCTGTTCGGGGCGTTTGGTCATGAGCTGCGTGACGAACCGTTGTCCTTCTGATATGCGCTCGATTTCGATCGCGATCGAGTCGACCGCCTGCTCCATCCGTTCGAGTCGCGCCGTGCTTTCGAGGATCTGCGGTGACGGCTTCGCAACGGTGGAACGCTTCAGCATCATGCGAGCAGCGGCCCACGCGAGCGGCCCCCACACGAAGACGATCGAAACGATCGAGACGGCTGTAATTTGGCCTGAGTTCATACCACCCCAGTTAGTGTTTCTGCTGGCATCGGACTCGCTGCTCGCCACCATCTGCCCCGGTGCGGCGGCGAGTTGACGCCCGTTGGCTGAGATGTCCTGCTCAAGTTGTACGATTCGTTGGTCCAGCACCGCGAGTCGCTGCTCGATGCCGGTGCGCGCTGGCCCTTCAGGACTCTTGTTCAGTGCCCGCGCCGCCTCGTCCCGTCGGCCCTGCGCCGAGGTCAGTTGGCGCGACAGCTCCGACCGCTTGGCCTTGAGCGCATCGACGTCTGCCTGAGTGATCGGCCGCCCGGTTAATTCGGAGGTCGAGTACGCCTGACCCGCGATCACGGGCGGCGTAGGCGCAACTGGTGGGACGGGCGGGGCGGGGACTTGGAGAGCAGGTTGGATGACGGGCATGTTTGAACTTACGCGATGGACACGTGGACGGATTCGATAGGGGTGCAGATCGCTGCTCCCCGCCCTACACTATCCCCACCGCTCATGCTGCTCCAGCTGTCCCCGCTCCGCTCCCGCCAACATGCCGATCACCACGCCGCAACTCGATCTTCCGTTACTGCTCGTCGAAGCGGACGCGCTCGCACCCCAGCTGATCGCATGGCGCCGTCATCTCCACATGTACCCGGAACAGGCGTTCAACGAGCACGAGACGTCGCGCTTCATTCGTGAGACGCTTGCCGCAATCGAGGGGCTCGAGATTTCGCGCCCGACGGAAACGAGCGTGATGGCGCGCCTGATCGGTGGACAACCTGGACGCACGATCGCGGTGCGCGCCGACATCGACGCCCTGCCGATTCTCGAAGAGCATGACAGCGAATACCGCTCCACGATCGACGGCTCCATGCACGCCTGCGGACATGACGGGCACACATCGATCGTGCTCGGGCTCGTCACGCTGCTCGCACGTCATCGCGAGTCGCTGTCGGGCGAAGTGCGCTTCTTGTTTCAGCATGCTGAAGAGTTGGCGCCAGGTGGCGCCGAACAAATGATTGCACAGGGCGTGATGGACGGCGTCGAGCATATCATCGGTCTCCATCTCTGGAGCATGATGCCGTTTGGCAGGATCGGCTTGATCGCCGGCCCAGCCATGGCCGCGCCCGACACGTTCCAGTGCCACATCCTCGGCAAGGGAGGACACGCTGCCGCGCCGCATGAAACGGTCGACCCGATCGCTGTTGGCGCTCAGGTTGTGACGGCCCTGCAACACATCGTCTCACGCGCTGTCGATCCACTCGACAATGTCGTGCTCTCGGTCACGCAGTTTGTTGCCGGGACGACTTTCAATGTGATTCCAAGCTCGGCGTACATCGCGGGCACGGTGCGCACCTTCGACGAAGCGCTGCGCAAACGGGTGCCGGAACTGATGGAGCGCGTGATCAAGGGTGTCGCGGAGGCGAACGGCGCGACGTATGACCTCACCTTTGAACGCGGCTATCGTCCCGTGGTCAACGATCCGGCACTCACGGCGCGATTGACCGATGTTGTAACGCGCACGTTCGGTGATGGCGTGCTCGAGCCGATGCGGCCGAGTATGGGTGGCGAAGATTTTTCGGCCTATCAGCAGAAGGCGCCCGGTGTGTTCGCGTTTGTCGGCGCGGGCAATGTTGCCGCCGGCATCGCATACCCGCACCATCATCCCCGCTTTCAGATCGACGAGCGCTCGCTGAACGTGGGGCTCCGCTATCTGGCTGCCGCGACCTTCGACCTGCTCAGCTGACGTGGCATCGGCTCGAAGGACGTTTCGTCCACACCACCTGCTCGCGCTGCTGCCGGTCGTCGGCATCCTTGGTGCACCGTGGATCGCGAATCGCGTCGAACCATACGTCCTCGGCATGCCGTTTCTGCTGGCCTGGATTGTCGGCTGGGTGTTGATGGCGTCGCTGACGATGGGCGTGATTCGCATCGTTGACGAGCGCATCGAACGTCGGGAACGCGACGCGAGCGACAGCACAACGCGATGACGATTTCTCTGTCGATTCTTGCTGTCACGCTACTCATTGCACTGTGGCTGAGTGTCCGCGCCGCGAAGACCGGAATGAGTCTCGAGCAGTGGAGTGTTGGTGGACGTGGCTTCGGCACGCTGCTGGTCTTCCTGCTGCTCGCGGGTGAGCTGTACACGACATTCACGTTTCTCGGCGGGAGTGGTTGGGCG
>JBKJTE010000347.1:0-38046 GCA_046590495.1 Gemmatimonas sp.
CTCGGCGCCACAGTGGCCGAATGGTTCGGACTCGATTTCCGGGGGCAAGGCACATCGTTTTTGCCGTCGCTTGTGGGCACGTGAGGTTGAGCGTGGCTGAATCGCCGGCGATTGGGATGACGTTGGCTCAAGGCATCGACCGTTTGCGTGCTGCCGCTGATGCGGCGCGCGAGAATGCCTGGTGCCCGTACTCGCACTATCCCGTTGGTGCGGCACTCGAGACATCGGACGGTCAGGTGTTTGCTGGCTGCAACGTCGAGAACGCGTCCTACCCGGCTGGCACCTGCGCTGAACGTGTTGCACTAGGCACGGCGATCGCGGCTGGGGCTCGTCGCTTTACACGTGTCGTCATCACGTCGGCTGCCCATCAGCCGACCCCGCCGTGCGGTATCTGCCGTCAGGCGTTGGTCGAGTTCGCGCCCGACCTCGAGGTCATCGCGATCTCACCACAAGGGCAGACAGCGCGCTGGTCGCTCGCTGAACTGCTTCCTGCTCCCTTCACGCCTGCGTCGCTCGAGAATGCCTGAGCGTTTCCCGTTTGTTTCGTGGTTCCGCCGTCATCGTGCGCGCGTCGCCCTGCTGTTCGCTGCCTCGGTCGCCGTCGCGATAGGGGGGTGCACGGAATCGTTCGAGGGCGGTGCCGCGTGCCCGTCGCTGTGTCCGGGCAAAGCGGTCGCCTTCAAGGACACGACGTTCGAAGCGGTGGTGCAGGACACGTCCGTCGCCGGATTCCCGGCGCTTGGACTTTCTGCCGGACTGCTGCTCGCCAATCGCCCGGACACACTCGTCACGCGTGCGGTGCTTCGATTTGACGCGTTGCCGTCAACGTTCACGCCGAGTGGTGCGGCGACGACATCGCCGATCACGGCGATCGATTCCGTCTTGCTCAAGCTGCCGCTGGACAGCACGGCCCGACTGGGTTCCTTGCCGGTGACGCTCGACATTTTTGACGTCGATACGGTGGCTGGCGATACGGTGACTGCGGTCGTGAAAAGCCTGTTCCGGAGCGATCGCCTGATCAGCTCATTCGTCTTCACACCGAGCGCGACCACCGACACGCTCCGCATTCCACTCGCGAAGGCGCCGGTGCTCGCCAAGATCGTCGCCGGCTCACGCCTGCGTCTCGGGCTGCGCATTCGCAGTGGCAGCGGACAATTGCGCCTGCGAGCCTTCGCGTTTGGCAGCGGCGTTCCGTTCATCACCTTCGATCCGTCGACCGACACGACTTACACGCCGATCACGATCAGCACCAGCTCGACGGTTTCGACGTTGACAGCTGATGCGGCGCTGGCGTACACGGTCTACTCGATCCTCGACAAGGGTTCGAGCGCGCCAGACGCGCAGACGTTGATCGTGGGCGGATTTCCGGCGTATCGCTCGTATCTGCGTTTCAACGTCCCCAAGAGCATCATCGATTCGTCGACGATTGTGCGGGCGGAGGTTTTGCTGACGCAACGACGGTCGGGTTTCGCAAGTGCTGGCGATACAGTCACGATCGTACCATTGGTGCCAACGACCACCACCTCGATCACCGATCTCTATCGAATTCTCGATCTCGCGGCAGAAGGGAGTTTCGCATCGGTCGATACGACCCGTCTGGTGCCGCGCGACAGTGGGCTCAAGACGGTGAACGTGTTGAGTCTGGTGCGCAGTTGGTCGGCCTTGCCCGCCAACGTGCCGCGTGCGATCGCATTCCGCATCGGCATCGAAGGGGCGCAGCCGGCAGAACTTCGGTTCTTCTCCAGCAAGGCCGCGAGCGCCGTTCGTCCCCGGCTCCGCATCACTTATCAACCCCGCTCCGAGTTCGCGATCCCATGATGAATGAGCTGAAGGGAAGCGCCGACCAGAGTGCGAAACTGAGCGAGCTGCAGGTGAGATTTCGCGGCCTGACGCGCGCGTTCGCTGCCGCTGTCGTATGTGGTGCGATATCGTTGCCAACCTCGGTTGCCGGCGCGCAGGGCACGTTGAGCGGACTTGGATTTGGGTATCCTGTCGGCGGCACGAGCACGCGTACCGCGGCCACCGGTGGCGCCTTCGCCGAGTTTGACCCGCTGAGCCCCGTGAATCCGGCCGCGCTTGGTGGTTTCCAGCGTACGCTGATCACCGCGCAAACCGAGCCCGAGTTTCGCACGGTGCGATTTGGGAACGTCAAGGAGAGCACGACGGCCGAACGCGTGCCGTTGCTGATGCTCATTTTTCCGTTGCCTCGAAACGTGGCCCTGTCGTTGAGCGGTTCGACGTTTCTCGATCGCAGCTACTCCACCGTGACCACAGGCAGTGTCGTGGTGGAAGGGAAGTCGATTGCCACCAACGATCGCAGTGATGTGCGCGGATCTATTGGCGATCTACGCGCCGGACTGGGATGGCGCGTGAACAGCAAAGTGAGCGTCGGCATCGGCGGTCATTTGTTTACCGGCGACAACGTCGTGGCGCGTCGTCGCGTCTTCGCCGATACGCTGGCGTTCGGTAGCGTCGACGATTCATCACGCGTGACGTACTATGGCATGGCGCTTTCCATCGGCGCCGAGCTTCAGATCGTGAAAGGGCTCGCCGTGCAGGGTTCGTATCGCGCCGGCGGCTCACTCGAGTCGCGCATTCGTGACACCGTGCGCACGCAAGGGAGTGTGCCCGATCGCGCCGGGCTTTCGCTGAAATACGATGGCATCGCCGGTTCCACCTTCGCGGTGGGTATCGAGAAGGCGGCCTGGACGCAGATGAAGGGGCTGGGTTCCGACCTCGTGCAGGCGCACGATGCAACGAACATTCGTGCCGGTGCTGAAGTCGCGGGCCCCAAGCTGCGAGGCTCGCCCGTGCTGCTGCGTGTCGGCTACGCCAGAAACGAACTGCCCTTCGGCGCGAACAGTTTGACCGTGAAAGAGTCGCGCATCACCGGCGGCCTTGGATTGCCGATCGCGCGCGACTTTGCGAGCGTCGACATCTCGGTGCAGCGCGCCAATCGTACCATCAGCGGCGGCACGGTCAAGGAAGGCGCATGGATGCTCGGCTTCGGACTGCAGATCCGTCCGTAATGGCAGGCGAACTGTCGGTCGGACTCTCGGTCGGAACGTCAGACGCAACGGCGGACGCACCGTCGGAAAACACGGTGCCGGTCAAGCCGACCGTCTATATCGAGACGTACGGCTGTCAGATGAACGTCTCCGATTCGGAGTTGATGTACGGCAAGCTCGTCGCGCATGGCTACGAAGCCGTTGATGGACCGGACGGCGCCGATGTCATTCTCGTGAACACCTGCGCCATCCGCGAAAACGCCGAAACGCGCGTGATCGGTCGGCTCGGTGAACTGAAGCGAAGCATGAAGCCCGGCGCGATCGTTGGCGTCACTGGCTGCATGGCGCAACGCCTCGGACCGAAGTTGCTCACGCAGGCAAAGCATGTGTCGCTGGTGGTTGGCCCGGACGGATATCGTGCGCTCCCGGAACTGATCGACGGCGCGCGCCGAGGCGAAAAGTTTACCGCGACCGACTTCGATCTCGAAGAGCACTACGAGGACGTGACCGCGCGCCGCTTTGAAGGCGTAAAGGCGTGGATTCCCGTGCAGCGCGGCTGCAACTATCGGTGCACCTACTGCATCGTGCCGTATACGCGCGGCAACGAACGCAGTCGTCAGCTGATCGACGTCGTGCGTGAAACACGCGATGTCGTTGCGCAGGGGTTGTCCGAAGTCGTGCTGCTTGGCCAGACCGTCAATTCGTACAACGACGGCACACACGATTTCGCCGATCTGTTGCGCGCGGTTGGCGCGGTCGATGGAATACGACGCGTGCGTTATACCAGCCCGCACCCGAACGATTTCAGTGATCGCGTGATCGCGGCGATGGCCGAAGTGTCCACTGTCTGCGAGCATGTGCACCTGCCGATGCAGAGCGGGTCGACGTCGATGCTCAAGCGCATGCTGCGTCGCTATTCGCGCGAAGACTATCTCGCGTGCGTCGCGCGTCTGCGGGCCGCAATCCCCGGACTCTCGCTCACCACCGACATCATCGTCGGGTTTCCGGGTGAGACTGACGCCGAGTTCGAGGACACGTTGTCGCTCTGTCGCGAAGTGCGGTTCGACGATGCCTTCATGTTCAAGTTCTCGATGCGCGAAGGCACTCCCGCAGAGCGAATGCCAAAAGAGTGGCTCATTGCCGACGACGTCGTTGCCGAACGTTTTCAACGTCTGATGACGACGGTGCGCGGCATCTCCCGCGAAGGCAATCTGGCACGTCTGGGTGCAACGACCGAAGTACTCATCGAAAAGCTTGCCCGCGACGGCGAACTGTGGCAAGCTCGCACGCGTGACTTCAAGACGGTGATGGTGCCGGCCGATTCGGGAAAGATCGGCGACTATCTCACAGTGGCGTTGAGTGGCACCACGGGCGCGACGTTTATGGGAACTCCGCTGGGCGCATCGCAGGCGACAGTAAAAACGCGACAGCCGCTGCCAATGGCGGGGTAGTCCAACTGGAAACTCGAACTGCGAACCCAAAACTTGTTGTTGAATTTCCAAGTCACGGGTTCGCAGTTCGAGTTTCCAGTGTTGAGTCACCATGATCGGAGCCGCATGGTTTCGGTGAAGCCCCCCGCCCGACATCACCCCATGATGTCCGCGTGCCGCTCCTCATCCACACCGTCGCCGTCTGGCTCGTCGGCCTCTTCATCGCCGCAGTCGCGCACCCATCGGGGGCGACGCCGCCATGGTTCCGCACAGTCGTCATCGCCGCGACGATCGGGACAGCCGCGACTTGCGCTGCAGCCGCAATCAATCGTGCAATTCGGCGCGCGCTCCTGCCGGCCGCATCACTCGCCGCCACGCTCTTGGCCGCGCTCCTCATCGGACAGGCCACCGCGAACGACCGTAATGCCTGCATTTCGGCACTCGCGCGCCAGTCTACCCTTCGCGTCGCCATCAACGAGCGGGCTGCACCGAACGCGCGCGTTACAGGCCACGCTACAGGCATCGGCCGCCTCGCAACATGCACCGCCCCCGTCTCCATCCACGTCGAATCCGGCCACGCCCCACCCGGCGCTATCGTCACCACAGACGGCGACGCCCGGCGTACGGACCACGGCCTCCTCGTCGACGCCACCGTCACGCCCACCGGCAACGCCGAACGCCTCCGCGCCTGGCGCGGACATACAGGCGAAACGATCGATACCCTTTTCCGCCAGAACGCACCGCTGGTCCGGGCGCTCCTCATCGCCGACCAACGCGCGATTGCACCCGATGTCCGCGATCGCTTCGCCGATGCTGGCCTCGTACACATGCTCTCGATCTCGGGCCTCCACGTCGCCATCATCGCCGGCGCGCTCCTCACCCTCGCCAGCGCTGCCCGCATTCCCAAACGCTACGCCACACCAGCTGCCCTCCTTACGGTCCTCGTCTACGTCGCCACACTCGGCTTTCCACCGCCCGCCGTTCGCAGCATGGTCATGCTCGCCACAGTCGCCATCACCGAGCACTGGCAACGGCCGGTCCACCCCTGGACCGCCCTGGCGCTGGGGGCCGCACTCCCGACGATACAACCGGATGTCGTGCTCGATCTGGGGTGGCAACTGAGTGTCGGTGGGATGGCCGCACTCGTCTCAGCACGGGCGCTCATCCGCCGCCTCCGAACCACCGAAATCCGCTCGCTCCACTCGCGGACACTCCGCGCCTCACTCCGCCGCTTCCGCGCACTCACGGGCTGGCGCGCAGCAGTCACGCGCGAACTCATCACGGGCGTCGTCGCAACACTGGTCACCGCACCACTCATCGCCTGGACCTTCGGCCGGGTCAGCATCATCGCACCACTCTCGAACATTGCCGCCGGACCACTCGTCGCACTCCTCCAACCGGCGCTCTTCCTCGCACTCGTACTCGCACCCCTCCGCCCACTCGCACAACTCGTCGCCGACGCCAGCGCACTCCCGATTGCACTCCTCGACCGCGTGGCCAAACTCGCTGCCGCCGTGCCATACGCGTCGCTCCACATAGCACCGACATTCACCGGTGCCTGCTGCGCCACCATCGCCTCCGCATCGTTCGTCCGCGCCACCGCATCCCGCCGTTGGACTCCGGGACTCCTCATCGCCACGGCAGCACTCACGCTCGCGATCTGGTCGCCAGCATGCACGCGCGGCTCCGGCAACTTTGAACTCCACCTCCTCGATGTCGGACAAGGCGATGCGATCGCCCTGCGCACGCCACACGGCCAATGGGTACTGGTCGACGCCGGCCGCCGCTGGGACGGAGGCGACGCAGGCCGACGCGTCGTCGTCCCCTACATCCAACGACTGCGTGGTCCGGTCGCCGCATTCGTCATGAGCCACGCCCATGACGACCATGTCGGCGGAGCAGAAAGCGTCATCCAAGCCCTCCACCCGGCCCGATGGTGGGAACCGGCCTTCGTCACCACCAGCAGCGCCTACAGAGCCTCTCTCGCTGAACTGCGCAGCGAACACACACCCTGGCAACGCGTTCACCCAGGCGACGCAATGCACATCGATGGCGTCGACTTCCAAGTGCTCGCGCCCGACTCCACGTGGACGGCGGAGCAACACGACGCCAACGAAACGTCAGTCGTACTCCGCGTGCAGTACCGTGAAAAAGTCTTTCTCCTCACCGGCGACGCCGAAGCAAACGAAGAAGCGTGGATCATCGCCCACACACCCGCTGATCAGCTTCGCGCCGACGTGCTCAAAGTCGGTCACCACGGCAGTCGCACCAGCTCCACCCCCAGGTTCCTCGACGCGGTCCGCCCATCACTCGGCCTCGTCTCCGTCGGCGAAGGCAACCACTACGGACACCCCTCTCCCCAAACACTCGGCGCTTTCGCAACGCGCGGCATACCGATTCTCCGCACCGATCGCGAAGGCGCGATTGTTGTCAGTACAGATGGGCACAGCATCACCGTTTCAAGTCGCCAGGATACATGGACCCTCGAGACCCCTGCGACCGTGCAGACAGCGTGCAATACTTCGGGCATGAACGCGCGAATGAGCCACACCAAGTTCGTCGACCGACCTGTCATCGCATTGAGGTCGCATTTGTCATGTTGACCCGACGGTGGTCGAACGCAATGCGCGCCGTTCGCACGCTCGTTGAAGCGGTTTGCGCGCCCTTCGTTGGACGTGCATTCACGTTGCCGGAGGAACTGCAGACACTCCATCCCGGGCTTGCTGTTGCGCGCTGGCGTCGTGGCGGGCTGCCAACACGCGTCGGCGGTTGGGCACTCGGGCGCGACAGCGTGCTTGGGATCGCTCTAGGTCGCACCGTGTTTCTGGCACCAGACGCGCAACTCGATGCGTCGTTGCTCTTGCACGAGGTCGCCCACGTTCATCAGTTTCAGCGTATCACCGGCTTTCCTGCACGTTACCTCTGGGAAAGTCTCCGACGTGGGTATCGCGCCAATCGCTTCGAACTCGAAGCCGATGCGTGGGCCGCTCTTTCGATTTTGAACGACACGCGCCATCTGGCTAAATCCGCCGAGCCGCAATCGCTGAGCGATTGCGGCGGCATAAGGACCTCCCGTCCCGAGGAGTCTGATCGTGGTTAAGCACACCGCCACTTCTGTCGTCACCATCGAGCGCTTCATTATCGAACAGGAACGCCAGTTCCCCGACGCTACGGGCGAACTCTCCGGCATCCTCTACGACATGGCGCTCGCCGGCAAAATGATCGCCAACAAAGTGCGCAGCGCCGGGCTCGTCGACATTCTCGGCGCCACCAGCGACGTCAACGTGCAAGGCGAAGTCCAGCAGAAGCTCGACGTCATCGCCAACGAGATCATCGTCAAGGCATTCGACCACGGTGGCCGACTGTGCGCCATGGCCTCCGAAGAAGAGCCCGACATCATTCACATCCCTGAAGGCTTTCGTAACGGGAAGTACGTGTTGCTCTTCGATCCACTCGATGGCTCGTCCAATATCGATGTGAACGTCCCGGTCGGCACCATCTTCTCCGTCTATCGCAAAATCACGCGCGGCGCACGCGGCGAGATGGAAGACATGCTGCAGCCAGGTCGTCGACAAGTCGCTGCCGGGTATGTCATCTATGGCTCGAGCACGATGCTTGTGTACACGACAGGGCAGGGCGCACACGGCTTCACGCTCGATCCGTCCATCGGCGAATTCCTGTTGTCGCATCCGCACATCAAGATCCCCGAACGCGCGCGATATCTCTCGGTCAACGACGCCTACGAACAGGACTGGCCCGAGCACACGAAGGCGCTCATGCGTCGCTATCGTGGGCTCGACGGTATGCGCAAGCCGCTGAACGTTCGCTACGTGGGCTCACTCGTCGCCGACTTTCATCGCAACCTCTTGGGCGGCGGCGTGTTCTGCTATCCCGCCAACGAAAAGTCACAGCGCGGCAAACTACGTCTGCTGTACGAAGCAAATCCACTCGCCTTCATCGCCGAACAGGCTGGCGGTATGGCAACCGACGGGCATCGTCGCATCATGGATCTCGAAGCCACTGAACTCCATCAGCGCACCCCACTCTATCTCGGCAGTAAAGCCGAGGTCGAAACCGTCGCCGAATTCGCACCGGCCGAACCGCCGTACGCGGCGGCATACCGCCGACGCGCGGTCGACGTCGCGCCCGCCTGATCCGCGTCAACTGTACGACCCATCTCATTCGTAATTCTTCCCGACGGCGACGCAAAAACCTGCGTCGCCGTCGCTATTTTCAGCCATGTCCTCGACCGAACGCCTCACTCCCTCCGGCATCCCCGTCCCCGTCGTCGTTCGACCGGGTGACGTGACCATCGACTACGCACACGATCTCGCGGACCCCGGCGTCTTTCCGTTCACACGCGGCGTCCAACCGACGATGTACCGCGGACGCCTGTGGACCATGCGACAGTACGCAGGCTTCGGTACGGCCAGATCGACCAACGAACGCTTCAAACTTCTGCTCGAAGCAGGACAGACCGGACTCTCGGTTGCGTTCGACTTGCCGACGCAAATGGGCATCGACTCGGACTCGCCACGCGCCAGCGGTGAAGTCGGTCGCGTCGGCGTTGCTATCGATACGGTCGAAGACATGCACGTGCTGCTCGATGGCATCCCGCTCGACAAAGTCTCGTCCAGCATGACGATCAACTCGACCGCGTCAACGCTGCTCGCAATGTACATCGTCGTCGCCGAAGAACGCGGCATCGCACGCGCTGCACTGTCTGGCACGGTGCAGAACGACATCCTCAAAGAGTATATCGCGCGTGGCACGTACATCTATCCGCCGTCGCCATCGCTTGCGTTGACGGCCGAAATGTTTCGCTTCTGCGCAGAAGAAGTGCCGCTGTGGAATCCGATTTCGATTTCCGGCTACCACATCCGCGAGGCCGGCGCGACTGCCGTGCAGGAACTCGCGTTCACCTTCGCCGACGCACTCGCCTACGTCCAGCAAGCAGTCAGCGCAGGGCTCGCCGTCGACGCATTCGCACCCCGTCTTTCGTTTTTCTTTGCGGCGCACAGCGACCTCTTCGAAGAAGTCGCGAAGTTTCGCGCCGCACGTCGACTCTGGTCGCGACTGATGCGTGACCGCTTCGGCGCAAACGACAACAGCTGCCGGCTCCGCTTTCACACGCAAACCGGCGGCGTCACGCTCACTGCGCAGCAGCCACTCAACAATGTCGTGCGCGTTACGTTGCAAGCGCTCGCGGCTGCACTCGGCGGTACACAATCGCTGCATACGAACGGCTACGACGAAGCGCTCGCGCTGCCGACCGCGGAAGCCGCAACGCTCGCGCTGCGTACGCAGCAGATCGTCGGCTTCGAGTCTGGAGTCACGCAAACGGTCGACCCGTTGGCTGGTAGCTGGTACGTCGAGCAGCTGACGGACGAAGTCGAGAAGCGCGCGCTGGAGCTCATTGACCGCGTCGACGCCCTCGGCGGCGCCGCCGAAGCGATCCGCGCCGGTTTCTTTCAGGACGAGATTGGCCGCAGTGCCTACGAGCACCAGCTCCGCGTCGAGGCCGGCGAGACGGTCGTGGTCGGCGTCAACAAGTTTGACGATGGGCAGGACCCACCGATCATCCCGGCGCCCAACTTTTCGGCCCTCGAGCAGGGGCAAGTTGCCGATTTGCGTCGAGTCAAAGCCGATCGTGATCCGGTGGAAGTTGACCGTGCGTTGCATGCGTTGGCCCTGGCCGCGCCCAGCTATTTGGGAAACGCAGAAGTCGCACGGACCGCGTTGATGCCGCTGATCATCGATGCCGTCCGGGCTCGCGCGTCGGTTGGCGAAATCGCGGACACCTTCGAGCAGATCTGGGGGCGCTACCAACCCTAGCGTGACACTGCACAACGCTGGTGGGTCGCAGAGCACTCCCGGATCCAATACAGATTCAAGCGCGTTTGTACACCAGCCGACATTACAACTGGGAACCGTGCAGCGATCGACGCCGGTCATGTATCGACTCAGTCTACGCTTTCCGAGCATATGTCGATCGCCATCAACGGCATCCGCCGTGGTCTATCCGTCGCGAGCATTGTTCTCCCTGCGCTGGGTTTGGCGCAGGGCGGTGGAGCGGCGCCCGCCGCCGTGACGGCGATTGACGCTCCGCGGGACAGCGTGCGTCCGACCCAACCGAAATCAGCGCCAAAGACGCCCGTGCAGCCTGGCGCCAAGGCGCCCGTGCGCCCCGACTTCAAGAGTCTGCGTTTTGACGAAGCGTGGACCCGCGCCAGCCGCTCACCGCGCTGGGATGACGAGATCAAGTTGATCCCGATTGCTCCGCAGCTGACGCTCACGCTTGGTGGTCAGGTGCGGTGGCGTGAGGAGTTCGCGCAGTCGTTCAACTTCACGAATTCGAGCGACAACTATGGCCAGTCGCGCGTGCTCATCGACGCCGATCTGCAGGCCGGCAACCCGCGACGGCTGCATGGACGGGTGTTCGCCGAATTTCGTGACGCGCAATCGTACGACCGAGACCTTGTCGGCGGGACACGCACGAATGACGCGGACCGCAGCGACATGCAGAACCTCTTCGCCGACGTGGCGTTCGCGAAGTCGTTTGTGCGTTATGGTCGACAGGAAGTGGTCACCAACCGCGAGCGGTTGGTTGGCGTTCCCGATTGGTCCAACACGCGTCGTGAATTTGAAGGGACGCGGGTGATGTTGGTGCATGGCGCGCTTGCATTCGATGCGCTCGACGCGCGTCCGTTGCAGGTGCGCCTCGCGAAGCACGACATCAGCGATACCACGACGCGCTTTCGCGTGCTCTCGGTGGGTAGCGCGCCGGGCGCGAAGGCCGCGTTCAAGGCCCTTCCTGCCACATGGCAGGCGTATTGGTACGAGCAGGTGATTGCGGTTGCGACGCCCACACGCCGCCTCACGAGCGGTGCGCGCACGGCGTGGACCTTCGGAAGTACCTCCAAGACGGGGCAGAGCTACGGGCTTGAATCGGAAGGTGCCGTCCAGCGCGGTGCTACGGGCGCGAAGGCGTTACACGCGTGGTTCTGGACAACGGAAGCGAGCACGCAGTGGCGCAGCGCGCTTGGTGCTCCGACGCTTGTCGTTGGACTCGAAGAGGCGAGCGGCGATCGCGATGCGAAAGACACGCGAATCGAATCATTCAACACGCTCTATGGGGGCGCGCATGCGCACGGTGGCTACGCCGACGTCTTCGGGCGCACGAATGCGCGTGAGACGCATGTCATTTCGACATGGGATCCCATCCGCAAAGTGAATCTGCGCGGGGCATGGCATCGCTACGATCGTCTGCGTCTCGAAGACGGTGTCTACAACAAACAGAACACGTTGCTTCGGTCTGCGTCGGGCTCGCGGGCGCGCCACGCCGGCGATGAAATCGATCTCACGGCAACGCTCAACGCGACCAGGCACCTGAAAGTGATGGCCGGTCATGCATGGGTTCTCCCGGGTGCCTTCCTGCGCGACACGCCAGGCGGTGCTCATCCGGAGCGGTGGGGTTTTGTCGGTACGACGTTCACCTTCTAAAGCGTTTTCGTACTGCAAGTCGCAACCCCGCATCCCCTCCTTTTTTGGCCATGTTTTCCATTCGTGCAAGCGGCGTGCTGATCGCGGCCGCCGCCGGATTTACTGTCGCAGCTACGGCCGAGGCGCAGCACCCGGCGCGGCGCTCAACGCAGACGACTACCTCGCGATCGCATCCGGTCCGCGCGCCGATTTCGATCGGCAACAATCCAAACGTTGCGGGGCTTCGGCTCAACTTCCGCGATCGCGACCTCGAACTCGTCCGCGGCATCAACGCGACGATCTGGAACCCCCACGAGCCCGCGACTGGACTGGTCAGCGGGCTTGCCCTCGGTCTGCCAATCACCGGCGCGGAGACATCGAAGACCTCGCAATCGGCGGCATCGGTGCGGGTGCGGCCGGCAACTTGCGCGGCATCGCGATCTCGGGGATCGGCACTGGTGCCGGCGGCAACATCACCGGTCTCGCCGTTAGTGGAATTGGCACAGGCGCCGGTGGCACCTTCCGCGGTGTCGGCGTGGCGGGGTCGGGTTGGGCGCGCCAAGGCTCGAGGGATCTTCTTCGCGCCGTTCGTCGGTGCGAAGCACGCACACGCTCGTCGTCGCGCCGTTTCGGCCTGCAGATTGGCAACAACAAGTCGCTTCGCACGAGGCGGCCCGGTTTCGCGCTGGCGATCCGGTTTTCTGGTGGTGCAATCGCCACTCACCTACGGCGTCGGATACACCATCACTGGATACGCGCGCTGCCACCGCGTTCCATCGGTCAACGTGACGGTGCCGGTGACGGTCCACTGCCGCGTCGCACTGCTGTCGAAGTACGAGGGTGGAACGCCAGGCGGCAGTACCACATCGGCGGCGAGATGCACCTCCACACCCGCGGGCACACACGGATCGGAAACGGCCACGTCCACCCGCCACCCGGTCGGTCCACCGCCGCCCCGTGAATCGCGATACTCGAACAGCAGCATCACGTCCTGCAGCACGACTGCACGTCGGGCCACGATGCGGACGGCGCAGACGCTCACATCACCCGGCACGATGTTCAGATCGGCCATCTCGAGCGACACATCGCCGATCGCGCGCCAAGCTCTCCAGCGATCCCGCAGCGGCCACAGCACGCTCCAACTGTAGCCGAGTCCGAGCACGCCAAAGGCGACCGCAGAGACGTCGCGCATGAGCAGCATGGTCGCCACTCCGACGACCACCAGAATGAGGCAGGTAAAGCCGACAAACAGCGCGAGGCGCACGTCGGTGCGACGCCGGAGTGGCCCCCATTCTTCCACCGCCATCCCGCGATAGACGTCGCCCTTCGGTCCGAGCGGATCGATTGTCGCCCCTGGTGAGCGTGCGCAAGTGCCTGATGTATCGCGTCCTTGTGACGCGGATGCCGGACGGGAAGCCTACCGGTCAGCAGCGCGCTCGCCAACCGCGGTGACGTAAGCGATACTCCGCGCGATCCGTATTCGCCAACGATGTCCCATCGCGTCCGTCACAGGAGTCGCTCTGCGCGCTGCATCCCCGGTCGATACCGCCGGCACACCAGCTATTCAGGACGCTGAGCATCGCGTCTATCGACGGGTGACCTGGCGATTGATTCCGTTCCTGTTTCTCTGCTACGTGGTCGCGTACCTCGATCGTGTAAACGTCGGGTTCGCGAAGTTGCAGATGCTCAAGGACCTGGGCATGAGCGAGACGGCGTACGGCGTCGGAGCCGGAATATTCTTTGTTGGCTATTTCCTGTTTGAAGTGCCAAGCAATCTCATTCTGCATCGGACTGGCGCGCGCGTGTGGATCGCGCGGATCATGATCACGTGGGGGATCCTCTCTGCGGCGACGATGTTCGTCAGCAGTGCACCGATGTTCTACGCCGTTCGCTTCCTGTTGGGACTAGCCGAGGCAGGGTTCTTTCCCGGTATCATTTTCTATCTCACGCAGTGGTATCCCGCGTCGATGCGTGCTCGCATTGTCGCGCTCTTCATGACCGCGGTTGCGTTATCAGGTGTTGTCGGCGGCCCGATGTCAGGCTGGATTTTGAGTTCGCTCTCGGGAGTGAATGGCTGGGCGGGATGGCAGTGGCTTTTTCTGCTTGAGGGAATTCCGTCTGCGGTGATGGGCGTCGCCGTGTTCTTCTATCTCGACGATTCGATCGATCACGCGCGATGGCTCTCTGCCGATGAAAAGGCGATGCTCAAGCGCAACGTCGATGCCGAACGTAACACCGGCGTGTTGCTTTCCGTCGCGGAAACGATTCGTAATCCACGCGTACTGTTGCTGTCCGCGCTCTACTTCTCATTCGTGATTGGCCTGTACGGTATCGGTTTCTGGTTGCCGCAACTCATTCGCAGCATGGGCGTGCAGGAGCCATTGCGGGTCGGCTTGCTCAGCGTAATTCCGTATGGTGCTGCGGCGGTCACCATGGTGATCGTCGGCTACAACTCCGATCGTGTCCGCGAACGTCGCTGGCATCTCGTCGTCGCGTCGCTGTTGGGCGGTGTCGGACTGATTGCGGCCGGACGCCTGAGCGGCAGTGAGACATCCGGGATGCTCGCACTCACGGTGGCCACCATGGGCATCCTCACCGTGCTCCCACTCTTCTGGACGCTGCCAACCGCGTTCTTGCGCGGGGCATCGGCGGCTGCGGGAATCGCCGTCGTCAACTCGGTCGGAAATCTCGCCGGCTTCTTGAGCCCATACATGATCGGCGTCATCGTCGATGCAACCGGCAGCGCGACAAACGGCCTGTATGCGATGGCCGCTTTCATGACACTCGGTGCGCTGCTTACGATTCCGGCAACACGCCCGGTCGCACCGAGTGTAGAAATCGCCTGAGACGCCTGCTGGTCAGGGCGTGACGGGCTTCGCCTTCGGTTCCAGCTTCGCGGCCCACAGACCGGAGTTGAAGTCGGTGAAGAGCACGTGTCCCTTCCACGGCATCGCGTTCATCACGAACGGTGCGTTCGGAGTGTAGGCATCCGGGTCGTACGGCTTGAAGACGGCAATCTCCCGACGTTGATCGGCCAGATTGCCCATCAATTCGCCTGACACATCGACCACGCGCACGCCACCGTCGTAGTACGCCTGATACAGAATGTCGTCTTCGACGATGATGTCGTGCGAGCCATAGTCTTCGAGGTGATACCGGCCGACTTTACGCGGATGCAGCGGGTCTGTTGCATCGACGATGTGCGTATACCCACCCGACGTCTGCGCGATGCCGTTCTTCGGCGGCTTTCCGTCAGGGCCTGCGAGTGAATACTGCGTGCCCTCCCAGACGCGCCCTTTGCGATTCATCTCTTCATCGCCGATGAACAGATAGGTCTTCCCCGTCGACTTCTGGTAGTACGGATAAATTTCGTGGCCGGAGTTGATCGCGAACACGCTGATCAGCTTCGGCTTTTCGATCGTGCCGCCGTACTTCCCGTTGCCGACATCGACGATGACCGTGCCAACGCCACCCTGCGCGGAGTAGGCAATCCCGTCGCGAACCCAGAGGTCGTGAATGCGCGCGTTCGGATGCTGGTATTCGCTCACGTACTTGGGCTTTGCCAGATCCTTCACATCGATGATGACGTACTTCTGTCCACCCGAGATCGCGAACAGATGGTCGTTGGTGGCGAACATGTTGTGCACACCACCGGTGAGTTCCTGATCGAACGTCGATGCGATTTTCGGATGCGCCGGCACGGCGAGATCGAGAATGACGACGCCGTTCACCCGATTCGACGCGCCCTCGCGCGACAGCGCGGCGTACCGTCCATCGGGTGACACCGTCACGTCGTTGATCGTTCGCGCGTCAACCTTGATCGAATCGGTCTTGACGATGTGGTTGAGATCCGTGATATCGAAAAAGACCGCATAACCATCGCCGCCCCACGTTCCGACGACCGCGTAGTCACGCCCGTCCTTGCCCGTCCAGGGCCAGAAGTCGGAGGTGTGCGTGGTGCTGATGTTGCCGCGTCCTGTGACCGTGATGCGACGCACGACGTCACGCGGCTTCACTTCAACAACCTTGCGCGCCGTGACATTGCCCGACTGCGCGAGCAAGGTGAATCGACCGGGCGCGTTGGCCGTGAAGCGTCCCCAATCGATGATGCCAGGGCCGCCTGGTCCGGCCGTCGTATCGTCCGGTGTGTAGGCGTAGCTCCAGGTGATCGCGGCATCCTTCACCGCTGCACCGGCTGCGTTCCTGGCCGTCGCGTTGAGATGGATGACATCACCCGTGTTGATCACGTCTTCCTTGATCGACAGCGCGATGCTCGTGACCGGGTTGGCGGCGATCGCATACCTTCTTTCCGCCTTGATCCCTTCTGCTTCAGCGGAGATCGTGACGGCGCCCGCTTTGAGCGCACTCACATTGCCGAACCTGTCAACGGTTGCGACCGTCGGCGCACTGCTGCGCCAAGTGACGGTCACGCCGAAACGCGGACTGCCATCGGCGTGCACGCCATTCGCGCGGTGACCGATTGTGACGCCGGCGTATAGATGCCCGGTGTCGGGCACGATGTCGATCTTGCTCAGTGCGGGCCACGTAATGAGCACTGGGATGTCGAGCGTGATCGGCGCGCCGTTCCCCATCGCGGTCGCGGTGGCCGTGAACGAACCCGCCTGAAACGCCGTCACCTTGCCATTCTGAAATGAGACGGCAGTGCGGGGACCACCGACGCGCACGAACGCGTCCTTAATCTCTCGTCCCTGTGCGTCGTAGGCGGTGATTTTGTAGGACTGTGACTCGCCGGCACGCATGGTGATGCGTGCCGGTTCCGCCACCAGACGCGCGACCGCCGGCGGTTGCGCTGTGGCGGCCTGTTGTGCGTCGAGAAGCGAGGCCGGCACGACAGGCGTGATGGCCAGCACTCCCAGTGCGGTCGTGACGAACCGCATGTTGCGCGCTACGTTCATGATGCGTTGACTCCAGTCGGTGAGCGACGGCAACTACGGTCGAGAAGTCCGGTTTCATCTCCGTCTTCCCAACTCCGCACGGCATGCCTTGCGGATCGAGTACGCCCATCATGCCCTCCGTGTCCTTCACCCGCAAGCCAAGTAGTGGCACTCTCGCCATCGTCGATCGAAGGCGCGCAACTTCGGGCGCGTACGACGTGATTTGTGCGGTCACGTTTGGTGTCGCAATCGGCGCGCTGCTGAACCCGCTCGGCCGCTCCATTTCGGCCCAGACGAAAACGCCTCCACCCACGACGACATCCACGACGGCATCCACGACGGCATCCACTGCTGCCGCTGCTGCTGCGAAACCCACACACGACTACTGGGTCTACGTGGGTGCGGAGTCGGCGGACAAAATTCACCGCGTGCGATTCGGACCTGCGGGCACGGTGGTCGAGAAGACCATCGCAGTCGGTGAACTCGCGTCGGAGATGGAAGGTCCGCATGGACTGGCGATTTCACGCGACGGGAAATTCCTGTACATGACGACGGGGCACGGCACACCCGACGGAAAGTATTGGCGCTACGCACTGGGCCCGGACACACTGGTCGGCCCCGGCATACTCCTCGGTAATTTCCCGGCCTCCATCGACGTCACACCCGATGGGCTCTACACACTTTCGGCGAATTTCAATCTGCACGGCGACATGATTCCGTCGACGGTGTCGGTCGTGTACACACAGAACAACACGGAAGTCGCGCGCATTGTCACCTGCACGATGCCGCACGGGAGCCGAGTGGCGCCCGATGGGATGCATCAGTATTCGACCTGCATGATGGATGATCAGCTGGTTGAAATCGACACCCGCGACTTCACCGTGTCACGCCGGTACTCGGTCGCGAAGGGTAGGGAAGGACCGCTGGCCGCGGACAATGTCGGCGAGATGGGTGGCATGACCGCGATGTCCGGCATGAGTCACGACATGGCAGGGATGCACGATATGGCGGGGATGAAGGATGCCAAAACGCCGACACCGACGCCGACACCGAAGCCCAAACCGCCTGCACCGACGGTCGATCCCGCGCAGCAGGGTCGCGTGGCCATGGGCATCGAAAAGCATGCGATGACGCCGAACACCTGCTCGCCGACGTGGGCGCAACCGTCCCACGATGGTGCGAATGTGTTCGTCGCCTGCAACAAGGCCGACGAGATTCTCGACATCGACACGAAGACGTGGACCGTTGCGCGGCGCATCAAGACCGGGCGCGGTGTCTACAATCTCGCCGTCACGGCTGACGGCAAGCTGCTGGTCGCGACGCTCAAGCAGGGATCGGCGGTGGAGATTTTTGATCTCGCGACTGGCAGGAGTCTCGCGCAGGTGAAGACATCCAACACCATCGCGCATGGTGTGACGCTCAGCCCCGATTCGCGGTACGCGTTTGTCAGCAGTGAAGGGGTCGGTGCCGCACCGGGGAAAATGGATGTGATCGATCTGCAGTCGCTGACAAAAGTCGGCACGGTCGATGTCGCGCAGCAGGCCAGCGGCATCGCGTTCTGGAAAATGAGCAACTGAGCGACGTGAGCGCCAACACGGAGCCACGTCCGCTTCCAGTGCTGCGTGCGATGATCGATGCGCTAGATCGTGATCTATTGCAGATCATGGCGCGCCGCATGTCGCTCGTCGCTGAAGTCGCCGCGTACAAACGCGAGCATGGTGTGCGTATTCGCGACGCGGTGCGCGAGCGCGAAGTGCTGGCCGATCGACGTGCGCGTGCGGAAGCACTCGGTCTGCCATGTGGCGAAATCGAATCGATCTTTCGCGTCTTGCTGCGCTCGAGCCGCGATCACCAGGCCGCACTCCGCGCCGAAGTCCCGCTCGACGACGAACCGAAACGTGTGGCCATCATCGGAGGCGCCGGAAAGATCGGCAAACTCGTTGCGCGCTTGTTCGGCGATCTCGGGCACCACATCCTCATCGTCGACCGCGACACGTCGTTGACGGCAGCGGAAGCGGCCGCTGCGGCCGATGTCACGATCATCAGTGTACCCATCGAGCTCACCGAAGCGGTGATTCGTGAAGTCGGACCGTATGTGCGCGAAGATGCGTTGCTGATGGACGTCACCAGCATCAAGGAAGCGCCGGTCGCGGCGATGCTCGCCTCAACGCGCGGCAGCGTTGTCGGCACGCACCCGATGTTCGGCCCGAGTGTGCACACACTGCAAGGCCAACGTGTGGTGCTCTGTCGTGCGCGTGGCGACAAATGGGCCGACTGGGTCGCCAGCACGCTCACGTCGCGCGGACTTGTCATCACCGAGACCACCCCGGCGCAGCACGATCGCGCGATGTCGATCGTACAGGTGCTTACACACTTCCAGACGCAGGTGCTGGGGCTGACGCTCGCGCGATTGGGCGTGCCGCTCGATGAAACGATGGGTTTCACATCACCCGCGTACCTGCTCGAGTTGTATGTCACGGCGAGACACTTCGGTCAGGATCCCGGCCTCTACGGTCCCATCGAGATGCGCAACCCCCGCACCCCAGAAGTAACGTCAGCGTTCAGCGACGTCGCGCGCGAAATCGCGGACATCATCGTAGCCGGCGACCAGGTATCATTCACGCGAATGTTCGAAGACGTGCGCGCATTTTTCGGCGACTTCACAACCGAAGCGATGGAACAGTCAAGCTTCCTCATTGACCGCATCGTCGAGCGCAGTTAGTAACCAACACCAGCCACGAATTTCGCGAATGACTACGTGACGCTCTGCAGTATTCGTGCAATTCGTGGCCTATTCTTTCCTTTCATGAGGTTTCGCAGCCACGCCGCGCACAGTGGCATCCACATCGCCAACGCAGGGTCGTCGGGCGCCATGCCGAAGCCGTGTCCACCCGTCTGAAAGATGTGCAGCTCGACGGGGACATTCGCAGCCCGCAACGCCGCGTAGAACAAGAGACTGTTCTCCACTGGAACCACACGATCGTCCGTTGCATGCACGAGAAACGTCGGTGGTGTTTTCGACGTGACCTGTAGCTCGTTGGAAAGCGAGTCCGCCATCAGGTCTGTCGGCGCTTCACCCAGCAGCTGTGCCCGCGACCCGTTGTGCGCCGACGGCGCGCGCATCGTGATCACTGGATACATCAGTATTTGAAAGTCCGGCAACGCGCGTACGCTGTCGATCGCGTCGCGCGCGGTACCTGCATCGGCGTGCGTACTCAGCGTAGACGCGAGATGACCGCCCGCCGAAAATCCCATCACGCCCACCCGCGCCGAGTCGACGCCCCACTCCCGCGCGCGCGCCCGCACGGTGCGGATGGCACGCTGTGCATCGTAGAGCATCGTCGGATGGTGATAACGTGGTCCAAGGCGGTACGTCACGACGAACGCGCTCACACCCAGCGTATTGAGCCATACCGCGATCTTGGTCCCCTCTTTTTCGGTCGCGAGGTGTGTGTATCCGCCGCCCGGAAAAATCACAACGGCGGTTCCATTCGCGCTCGCACGCGGAGCCGGGAATGCCATCACCGACGGTTGATCGAGCGTAACTGTGCCCACCGCATCCGGCGCGCCACTCGGCCACAAGAGCTCGCGCTTCGGCAATCCGCTCTGCGCACTCAGGAGCGACGGAGGCGTGAGGGAAATTGCGCAGGTGACCACAAGTGCCAGACGCAACAGCACCGTGGGTCGATTCAAGTAGCTTGCCGCGTGATGCACGAAGGTCGGATGCATGCGGCGAATCTTGTCGCGGAACCAACGCCGCGCCATCCTGCATTGACCCTGCATTCACCCTGCATTGCACGCACTTTGCACGCGGGCGCTCTGTCCTCGATCGAACGCGTTGTCACCTGGCTGCCATCTCAGCGCGCACACGTCAATCCATCCGCACTCAACACGCTCACTGATGACTGGAACGCTCGAACAGATATGGATCAAGCGCGCGAAGCTCGGGCCGATGGACCCTCGGCCAACGGCGCAACTACGCGCAGATCGCGGGCTTGTGGGCAACGCGAATCAGGGCGGGCGTCGGCAGGTCACGATCATCGAGCAGGAGCGTTGGGCGCAACACATGGCAGCACTTGGGCTGTCCGAGCACGATGGGGCCATTCATCCGTCGAAACGCAGAGCGAACCTGCTTGTGCGTGACTGTCCGCTGGCAAACTCCCGCGGAAAGGTTTTGCGCATTGGCGCTGTGCGACTGCGTATCGCCGGCGAAACCAAGCCCTGTCATCAGATGGACGAAGTGCACGACGGCTTGCAGGCAGTCATGCGCGCCGAGTGGGGCGGTGGTGCGTTCGCCGTCGTGCTCGACGACGGCGAGATCAATGTTGGCGATGCGGTGAGTTGGGAAGTGGAATAAACGATTGCGCTTGGTTACTTGGGCGGGCCAAGTGGGCTCGGCGCACAGCCGGTCTGCTGGACGGTGTAGGACGTCCCGGAAATCAGCCAACCGCTGGTCGCTTTCACGAGCGTGAAGACGTCAACGCCGCAATGCGAGAACTTCCCGTCAACATGGAAATCGTACGACGCGCGGACCTCGGCGAGGGTGCCCTCGATTGTGATGCGTGGCGACCAGATCCGCTCGAGAAACTGGCCGTTGCCCGTTGGCAGTGATGACAGGAAATCAGCGTGCGTCTGCACGCGTGGCGTCGAACCGCCTGCACCCTGGCGGATACTCACGAATACGCCGCCGGGGAGGAGCAGGGGCCGCGCCAACGATGTGTCACGCGTGCTGATGCTCCGCAGCAGGGTCTGGGCGGCCGAAAGCACATTGGCGCTGTCCTGAGGGGACGTTTGAGCCTGCACGATGGTCGTTGCGCCGAGCGTGGCGACCAACAGCAGAACGCGGTTGACTCTGAGGGGTACTGGCATGTGGCGTTTCTCTATGGTTCCAGGGGATATCTTTCACCATGCGCTTTCCTATCAAACGATACCTGATTTCCGCAACCGCGCAGCACCGACATGCGCCGTCGTTCGGATTCCGCTCTACTTTGGCTGCCGGACTGGTCACGCTCGCCGTGGCTGTCGCCCCGGCGTCGGCTCAGCGCACAACCGGCATTCGCGACCGCGCTGCAGCTGAAGCGGTTCGGAAGCCGAGTGCCTATGGCGTGATCGATGGATTGGTCACCGATACGCTGCTCAACCCACTCGGCTCCGCCGCGATCTCTGTCGTTGGAATCGACGCTCGCGTCGTCACGTCCGAGAACGGACGATTCCGCATGCTGCAGGTGCCGCCGGGGCAGTATCTGCTCGTTGCACGTCGCATCGGTTACGCGCCGACGTCCGGGATCATTCAGGTCCCGTCCGACGACACACTCCGACTGTCGTATACGCTGCTTCGCTCGGCAAATATGATGGACACCGTGCGCATCAAGGAGCGCCGCGTCTCGCTGCGCATGGCCGAGTTTGAAGGTCGCCGGATGCAGGGCATTGGTCAATTCATCACGCAGGAAGAGATCGAGCGGCGCGGCTCGCGCGAAGCGTCGGACTTCCTGCGCATACTCAAGGGCGTGGAAGTATCACGGCTCACCAACGAAGCGTTTGCAGGGACAGTTGCGCTCTCACGCCGCGAAGGTGGCAGCGTTGGCGGCGAAGGAACGGGGGCCTGTGCGATGCAGGTATTCCTGGATGGCATCGTGATGCCGCGGTTCTTCAATCTCGATTTGCTACCGCCGCCAAAGTTGATTTCAGGGATCGAGGTGTACACGGGAGCTGCGACTGCGCCGTCGCAGTTTGGTGGAGCGGACCGGAGATGCGGGATGATACTGGTCTGGACGCGAGACGGGTACTAACGCGGGAGGTTCACTTCGACGGCGAGCTTGGAGCGTTGAATACACAGTACCGAGTAGTGAGTTCGAGTAACGAGTTTCCAGTCACAGCTAGTCGATAGACAGATCGCAGTAAACAAAAAGGCCCCGCGCAATCTGCGCGGGGCCTTTCCATTTCCACCGGTAACTCGAAACTCGAACTGCAAACTGGCAACTGAGTCGTTGAAAACTCAGTTACGCGTTTGCACCAGAATCAGCAGCCCGGTCCCGCGAGCGGCGCCGGCTTTCCAGCACGGACTAAGCATTCGCCCTGTGGAATCGGCATCACGCGCGCAACGAAATGGTTCGAAGCATCGAGGGGCAATGTGTTGAGCCGGTTGTAGCGGCGCGCATCGACCCACCGCGAGCCTTCGAGCAGCAACGAATAACGCTTCTGGAGCAGGAGCTCCGTGAGCACTGCAGCGTCAGACGAAGCGGTCGTCAGCGTCGTCGGGGCCAGCCCGCCGGAATTCACGCGGATCTGGTTGATGATCGCCAATGCGCCGGCCTTGTCAGCCGTCGCGAGGAGTCCTTCTGCGCGGAGCAGGAGAAGTTCTTCGTTACGGATGATGGAGATGGAACCGGAGATGTTGGCGTCCGGCACGTACCCGAGCGTCGACGGGATGCCCGTCACACCCGCTGGCGGGCTGCGGGACGTTTTGGTCTTGACCTTCGCTACGTAGCGATTGTCGAGTGAACCATCGGCCTTGAGCGGCGCATCAGTGAGCGTCGACGGGTGGAGAAACAGGTCAGCCGAACTGCTGAAGAACGGATTCGGCGAATCGCCCGTGGCCGACGAGTACGGATGGAACGGTCCGGCATCGAGTGCCGCGCGGGTGGTCGCTGCCGTGTTCATGAACGACGCGCTAAGCGCCGTCAGCGAACGCTGCCATGCCGCCGCACCGCCGCCGGATGTCGCGTAGTAAGCCGCCACCTTGCCGGCGATCGCGCGGTTGAACAGAGCGAACGTCGCTGGCGTGTTGAATCCCGCAAAGCCGGAATGCAACGTGAACGGAAACGCCGCGCCGCCAGCCAGAAGCGCCGCGTTGCCTTCGTCCAGCGTAGCCAGGATGTATTTGTACAGCGAGTCACGCGACACGAACGCCGCAAGATCCGAGGCGTTCTGCTTGATCTCGACGACACCACCGATCGTATCGCGGCTGGCCGCAATGCTCAAGAGCTCGAACCCTTCGAGAGTCTTCGCAAAGCCCGTTGCCGCGCTCTTCTGCGCAGCGTTCAGCGTTGTCGAACCTGCAACCGAGTTCTTCAGGTTGAATACGTCGCGCAGGTTGCCATACGGCGTTCCCCACTCGCCAACCGCAAAACCGGCCGGATCGAGTTTGTTCGCGCCGGTGATCCCCTGCAGATAGTGGGACGTATTGCGCCCTTCCTGCGGGGTGTAGATGTACATCTCGCGACCAAAGCGGCCGAAGTCGAAGATGTACGCGCCGCGACCGTTGCGAAGCTGGCGCAACAGACCGGTCGCCTGCAGCTGCAACGCCTGTGGATCAGCGCTGGCAGCAACGACGGTCGGAGTGTTCGGATTGGTGATTTCGAGCCGGTCGCTGCTGCATGCGGCGAGTGCCACGGCAGCGAGCGAAAGCCCAATCGTGCGGGAGAAGCTCACGGATTTCCTCATAGTGGTCGTCGTCATGGGATCAGAAACCCACGTCGACGCTGAAGAAGAACTGACGGCTCGACGGGAACGGCGCGAGGTCGATGAAACGGTTGAAGTTCGAGTTGCCGAAGTTGCTGAACTCGGGGTCGTAGCTCCAATACTTCGACCACAACTTGAGGTTACGGCCGCTCAAGTTGAAGCGAAGGCTGTTGGCGCCCGGGATCTTCTTGGCCCACGAGTCCGGTGCCGTGTAATTGAGCGTGACTTCACGAAGCTTCACGTACGCGCCGTTCTGGACATACGGGCGAATGTCGCCGGCCGCGAAAGTGGCATAATCCTTCTCACCGCGCGCCACGAAGTCACGCGACTGGCCGCCTTCGTCGAACAGGTTGTTCGTCATGTTCGAGACCGCCCCACCGTTCCGCCAATCGAGCAGGAACGAGAGGTTCAGCTTCTTCCACGAAATGTCGTTGTTGAGCGTCGTGGTATGGACCGGATTCGAGTCGAACAGGGTCGTGTCGCGGATGGCGCCGCTCGCGCCGAGTGGCGCGTTGCCCCAGATGAGCGTGGAGCGCGTATTCGCTGTGATACGGTTACGGCCGTACGTCGCGCCAAACGAGCCCGGCACCGCAAATGACGGCACGGGAATGTTATCCGTGCGCTGCACGGTCTGGTTATAAATCAGGCGCGTCGACCATTCGATGGACCCCTTGCGGAACGGCACGGCGGAAATGACCGCTTCGTTGCCCTGCACGGAGAGCTGACCACCGTTGATGATCTGATTGCCCAACCCCGATGAAGCCGGCAGCGGGAACGTGAGCAGCAGGTTCGTGATGCGACGCTGGTAGCGCGTCAGCTCGAAGTTCAGGCGCGAGCCAAAGAGCGTGATATCGGTACCGTACTCGGTCTCGTTCATCGTTTCCGGCTTGATGCCCGTGTTGCCAAGGGTGCCGTTTGAAACGAGCGAGCCGCTGCCGGCGATCAGACCACCGCTTGCATACAGGATGTCGCGGTCGGCATAACGCGGACGGTTGCCGGACTGGCCGACGGCGACGCGGAACTTGATGTCGTCGATCTGGTCGGTGAACGGCTTACTGAAGCGGTACGAGCCGGACACCTTCGGGAAAACGTAGAACTGCTTGCGATCGCCGTTCGCGCTCGAACGGTCAGCGCGGAACCCGCCGTTGATGGCCAGCCTGTCGTTCAAGCCGAGCAACTGCTCGTTGACGTAGTACGACTGGTCGCGGAACTCGCTTCTGAAGTTCGTGACCGCGAGGTCAGTCGCGCCAACGGGCACCTTCACGGTCGGGAGCAGGCCACGACCACGTAGCGAGTAGGTGTTTACCTGCTGCTGCTCGTACGAGCCACCGACAGAGGTGGTGGCCGACGTCAGCCACTTGCTGCCGAGGGTGAACGTCCACACCGCGTTGAGCCCCTGATTCATCTGGAAGCTGGACGCATTCACCTGATTCGCCGTGCCGAGGAAGTTGTCGGCCGATTCGTACTGGAGGTAGTTGGGCGAGTACTGGTAGCCTTCCTGCTGGAAGCGATCGACGCCGCCCAGGTATGAGAGCTGCACCGTGTTGTGGCCGCTGCTGATCGCGGTGTAGTTGGCGCGCACGTTACCGGCCTGACGCCAGACGTTTTCCGTGTTCACGAGCTGGGTCAGCACGTCGAACGGGTTCGAGGTGCCATTACCGCCGCCGTTGAACGGCATCGAGATCGGGCGACCCGTGAGCGGATCAATCGCTCGGAGGTCGACGATGGCCGGCGAGTAGCCGAAGGTGTAGATCGGGCTCGTGCCGGAATTGTCGTTACCGCCGACGCCGCGCTGGAAGAAGTTGCGCGTGACATCGAGGCCGGCGCTGATCGTCCACTTGGTGCCGAGTGTCTGATCGAGGTTGATGCGGGCACCGGTGCGGCGCGCGCCCGTGTTCACCATGATGCCCGATTCCTGACGGTCGTTCAGCGAGGCGAAGAAGCGGGTGTTGTTCACGCCGCCCGACGCGGAAAGCAGCGTTTCGAACGATGGATCCTTGCGGCCGTAGAGCTGGCCCTGCCAGTCATAAAACGGGCACGTGGGATTGCACGCAGCCTTCGCTGCCGCATCGCCAACCGGACCACCAACCCAATCCTTCACTTCGGCGTACGAGCCAAAACGGCGCGAAGAGAGGTTCTTCGACTGCTCCTGCGTGCCGACGCGCTGCGTGACGTTCCACGTTGCGCGACCCTGCTTGCCACGCTTGGTCGTGATCACGACAACGCCGTTCGTGGCGCGTGCACCGTAGATCGCCGAAGCGGCCGCCGACTTGAGCACTTCGATGCTCTCGATGTCGTTCGGGTTGAGGTCAGCCAGACGGTTGACGACCTGGTCCTGACTGGAGCCGGTCGAACCCGAAGCGCGGGTGACCGAGCTGGCGCCTGACGAGATGGAGGCGTTGGAGATGATGATGCCGTCCACGACGTAGAGCGGATCGCCCTGGCCGAGCACTGAGGTGGCGCCGCGAATCTGGATCTGTGCACCGCCGCCGGGAGCGCCGCTGTTTTCGAACATGCGGGCGCCGGCAACTTTACCGGCAAGATTGCTCTCGACCGAGCGGGCTGGGACGCGGTTGAGTTCGACCGCGCTGACTGTGGAGACCGCAGTCGCAGCAGACTTTCTGTCGACGACCGTCGCGGCTCCGGTAACGGTGACGCCTTCAAGCTGCAGGACGTCGCGCTCGAGGGTGAAGTTGGCGCTGGTTTCGGTCGCCGCCAGGCGGATCGTCTGGCGCTTGAAACCGAGCTGGCGCGCGAGGAGCAAGGCCTCGCCGGCCGGAATGCGCAGGCGGTATTCGCCGCGCTCATTGGTACGCGTGCCAACCTGCTGACCGACGACGCCAATCGTCACGTCCTGAATTGGCTGACCGGTGCCCACCTGCGTCACTTTGCCCGTGACATCACGGGACTGTGCTTCCGCGACGAGCGGCATCACAGCGACGATGGCGGCAGCGGCTACAAACTTGAAAAGCCTGCCCATAAAGGGTCTCCGAAGGAGGGGAGCGGAGGAACACTGAAACGGAACTGAAGCGTCGAGTCGCTATTCGGGTCGGCGCGCCGGAGCGGGGATTGGGCGAATCCGAACAAATACCGGTCGATGATGGAGCAGCAAACTACGTCACGAACAGCGTCAGTCCAATTCACGTCACCGCTACATCCGGGCTAACTGGCGTTATCGAGGGACCGTCGGCCCCGACAGCGGACCGGAGCGAGTTGTATCCGCCGACTACGAGGCGCGCAGCAGCCGCACCGTCGGCCGTCACATGGTTCCTTTGCTGAAAACGCGACGGATGGCAACAGTCCGCTCCAACTCATCACGTGACTGCAGGACTTTCTGGCGCAGATCGGGCGCGAGCGTTGGGTGCGCCGCCAGCCATCGATCGATCTCGGCAAGTGCTTCCGCACTACTCTGACCGCCGATCGTGGCACCAAGCCAACTGCCCAGGAAAAAGATGCGGCGGTGTTGCTGGATCCACGGCAGCGTGTCCAGCGCCGGCACCAGATACGCTCGCGACAGCTCGGCGCGATCAGGATCGTGAAACGCGCGCAGACTCGTCGTCACCCACTCTTCGTTGAGCTCCTGATCGGCAAACCACCGCGTGAAGTACTGCTCCTTGTTGGCCGCGGTCGGACGCGCGGCGGCCGCAACGAACGCTTGACGTTTGCCTTCGCTGGTTGAATCGCGCTTCCCTTCGGCGACAAGTCGCGTATCAGCGGTGACCGCATTGCGTGCGACGAGCCGAGTGACAATGGACCAGCGGGTCGGCGGACGCAGCGGCAAGCCGGCGGCCACAGTTGCGTCGAGCCACCCGTCCAGGCGAGACAGCGCGGTGGAGTCGCGCGCGAGTCCGATCACCGCGTCGAGTTGCGATTTGCGCTGTCCATACGAGAGCGATGTATCTGCGGCACCGGCGAGAAAAACCGACTCGGCCCGCGCGCGTACAGCATCGGCTGCGTCGCGATCGGTGTAACGCGTGAGCGCCGTTGTGATGCGGCCGACGAGGTTTCCTGCAATCTGCTCGTCGCGTTCCATCGGCAGTTCGCGCAGTGCGATCGATGCGTAACGCGTCGGCGAAAGTCGCGCTTCGCGGACGAGATCCCAGAGCGCGCCCCAGAGCATCGCCCGTTGAAAATCATCCTTGACGCGGCCGATATTCGTTTCGAGCCAGCGGACGCTCGCGCTATCGGGGAGGACCAAGGCGTAGCCGTAGTCGCCGTCGTTGGCAAAGACAAACGCCGGCGCGTGCTTTCCGACCGCAGCGGTGACGAATGTCGTATCGCGGTCGAGGAGCACGGGCAGGCGTACCGGTGCACTGCCATCGTCGTAGTACATCAGCAATTGCATCTTGAGTGGCCAGGCGCCGCGTCCGGACAGCGCCGGTTGTGCCGGTCGTTGCACCAACGCGAGCCGTTCAATCTTGCCGTTGCGCACAGTTACCTGCTGTTCAACGACAGGCATGCCCGGGCGCAAAATCCACTGCGTTCCCCACAGCGTCAGATCGCGACCGGATGCCTGCCCGATCGAGTGCAGCAGGTCGCGCCATGTGGCGTTTGCGTAGGCGTGTGAGCGCAGAAAGTCCTGAAGGCCCGCTTGAAACGCGCGCTCGCCGACGAGGTAGTCGAGCTGCCGGAGAATGCCTGGCGCTTTGTTGTAAACGATCGGCCCGTAATTGCTCTTGGCCTGATCGAGATTGGCGAGCGACTGCCACACCGGCGTCGTACCCGCGGTCGCATCGGTTGCGTATGCGACCGGTTTGTTGCGCAGATAGAACGTCTTCCAGGCATTCGACTTTGGTTCGAGCGACGCCTGCATCTTGGCCGCCATGTACGTCGCGAACCCTTCCTTGAGCCACAGGTCGTCGAACCAACGCATCGTCACGTAGTCGCCGAACCACTGGTGCGCGACTTCATGAAACGTCGTCGCCTGACGACCGAGCAACTGCGTCACGGTCGGACGTTCGCGATAGATGAAACTCTCTTCGTTGTAGAAGACCGCGCCAGGATGTTCCATGCCGCCAAAGGGGAAAACCGGCGCGAGCAGAAAGTCGAACTTGCCGAATGGATAGCGCACACCAAACCACTCGCCGAGCCAGTCGAGTGCGCGCGCGTTCATGGCGATGAGGGTGTCGCTTTCCACTTCGGTGGCACGCGAACGACGCGACCAGACGCTGATCGGCACGGGCGGTGTGCCCGGTGCAATTACGAATTCTCGAGTGACGCTGCTCCACGGACCCGCGGCAAATGCAATGAGATATGTGCTCAGCGGCCGCGACTCGGCGAATCCATACACTACGCCGGCGTTGGTTGAATCGCGCCGAACGGCAGCCCCGTTGGCGAGCGCGCGCCAGCGCGGTGGCGTGGTGAGCGAGAGCGTGATGCGTGCTTTGAGATCAGGCTGATCGAAACAGGGGAAGAGCAGGTTCGCGTCAGACGGAACCAGCAGCGTGTAGAGGTAGTCAGTGCCGTCGGTCGCGTCGCGCGCTCTGATGATGCTTGCACCGGCAGGTGCGATCGGCGAGGCGAACGAAAGTTCAATGCGATTGTTTCCGGCGCGTGTCGCTGATGCAGGAACGCGCAGGTGCGCGCCGTCCCACAGTGTACGAATGTCGCCCGCCAGTCGCCGGCCATTCACAACGACATTGGCGACGGATAGTCCACGGAAATCCACCACGGCATCAGCGGCGCGCGGTTGCGTGAACTGCAGCGTCACCTGGCCGAGCGCGGTATCACGGCGCGTGACGTCAAGGTGCAGTTGGTAGCGCACGTCGCGGATGCGAGCGGAGCGATACGCCGCCAGCTCCCGCGACACACCTGGCCCACTTGGCGGTGCGAGCGTCGCGCTCGCCGACGCCGATGCACTCGCGGTGCGCGTTGGAGTCGACGCAGGAAGACGCGTCGAAGTTGCCGCGCCGGTCTGCGCGTGGAGCACTGTCGGCGTCAACAGATACATCACTGAACCCGCTGCGGCCGCAGCAAGCGGGCACGCAGCAAGCGAGCATACAGCGACGGCGGCAGCTTGTGCTCTGAACGATCGAAGTCTCAGCATGACGGAGGCTATCTCGGGCACAGTGTCAGCGGCAAGCACAGGTTGCGTAGGAACGCGGGGTGCTCGATATGGTAGAGGTCGCCTCGGGAATCATTTCACGGGTGCCTCCGTCCGCGCAAACGAGGCCGCAACGGGGCGTTCGGCGTGCAAGCCAGCGCTCACGGCGCCGTGTCCGACGTGCAGTATGAGGGCACGTCGGCAACGATTTCTGCCCCGCACCTTTTGACCGGAGCTTTACTTATGATGCGCACGACCCAGCGACTTGCGATGATGGTTCTCTTGGCTGGCGCCTCAGCGTGTGGGGGGAGCTCTGGTGATAGCGGTGGCCCCGTGACCGCGCCGGTGGCCACCTCAATCACCCTCACACCGTCGAGTACCGCAGCAATGGCGTCGATTGGTGAGACGCGCTCCATCACGGCGCTTGCCCGCGATGCGAGTCAGGCAGCGCTCGCCAACCCCACCATCGCCTACAGCTCAAGCAATGCCGGAGTCGCGACGGTAAGCGGCAGCGGTACCTCCGCAACCGTCACCGCCGTCAGCGATGGCTCGGTCACGATCACGGCGACCAGTGGTTCGGCAACGGCCAACGTCAGCTTCACCGTGGCGCAGAAGATGGCGACGGTGGGGCTCTCGCCGAGTGCACCTTCGCTCGCAATCGGCGCAACAGTGGCACTACAGGCGTCGGCCCGTGACGCCCGTGGCAACGCAATCGCTGGCGTCACCGGATTCACCTTCACGACCGCGGCTGCCGGCACGGCGATCGTGGGCAGCACGGGGACCGTCACCGCAATCGCGCCAGGCTCGACGACGATTACGGCATCGCTCACACGTGATGGCACCAGCGCGACCAGCACGGCGGCGATCACCGTGACCGGACCGACGAGCGCCGCGCTGGCCGCGGCCGTCGGAACGACCTCCAACACCTTCACTGTTCCGTCCGTGACCATTGCCGTGGGGGGCACGGTCACGTGGACGATCGGTGCCGTCCCGCACAACGTCAATTTCGCATCGTCGACCGCGCCGCAGTCGATCGGCACGACGTCGAACACCTCCGTTGCGCGCACATTTCCGACGGTCGGAACATTTCCGTACGTGTGCACTCTTCATACAGGGATGACGGGCACCGTCATCGTCGAGCCGCCTGGCTTCCTCGCTCTGCTCAACGGACCGAATGAACGCCCGACTCCAAACACATCAACCGGAACGGGCGCCGCAGCACTGACGGTCAGCGGTACGACTGTGAGCTACACGGTGGCCTATCAAGGTATCACGGGTCCGCCGATTGGATTGCACATCCACTCGCCAGGCGGCGTCAACGTGGTGGCCGCTGTCAGTGTCGATCTGCTTACCACGCCCCTGACCGCTACCAGCGGTGTGCTCACGGGTAGCTTCACGGCAGCAAACATTCGCACCGCCGGCGTCCCCCTCGACTCGCTACTGACGCTGCTCCGCAACGGCAACGCGTACGTGAATATCCACTCCGCGACGTTCCCTGGTGGCGAAATCCGCGGCCAGGTAAGCGTACCCTGACCAGTGATCGAACGACCGACATGCTTTCTGACGTTCTCGGTCGATCGCTAAATGGCTTCACTCCTCCAACAAGATTCGCGCCTATGATCCGAACGACACGATTTTTTGCTTTTATCGCGCTCGCCGCTGCCCTTGCAGCGTGCAGCAGTGACAAGGTGTCCGCGCCCGTCGCGGCCGTCATTACGCTGACACCGTCGGCGTCTGGTGCGCTCGCATCCATCGGCGAAACGCGCACTGTTTCAGCCGCCGTGAAGTCGTCATCGCAAGTCGCCATTGCCAACGCCATCGTGACCTTTGCGTCGAGCAACGCATCGGTTGCGACCGTCACGACGTCTGGCTCAACCGCGACAATCACGGCCGTCGGCAACGGCGCCGCGACCATCACGGCCACCAGCGGCGCGGCGACTGCAACGCTCGACATCACGGTCGCACAGCAGTTGGCGACGATCGCGCTCACGGCGACCACGCCATCCATCGCAATCGGTAGTACGACGACGGTGACCGCCGCAGCGCGTGATGCCAAAGGCGTTGCCATCGCCGGTGTGACGGGATACAGCTACACGACGGCAACCGCCGGCCGGGCCGTCGTGAGCAGCGCGGGGGTCGTGACGGGAATCGCGCCGGGCACGGTCGCCATCACCGGATCACTGACGCGTGATGGTGTGACGGCAACATCCAGCGCAAACGTCACGATCACTGCGCCCACCACTGGTTTCGTCGCCTATCTCAACGGGTCGAACGAGCGGCCCAACCCGACGCCGGTTTCATCGACGGGTTCGGCGGTGTTCACACTCAGCGGCACCACGATGAGCTACATCATCACCTATCAAGGTCTCGCGAGCGCTCCGGTCGGGCTTCACATCCACTCGCCATCCGGCGTCAATACGTTCGCTGGCGTGAGCGTCAACCTACTCACGACGCCGCAGCTGCAACCGACTGGCGTCCTGACCGGTAGCTTCACCGCCGCCAACATTACGACCGCGGGTGTGTCGCTCGATTCGATGCTGGTGCTCATTCGCACCGGCAACGCGTACGTCAACGTCCATACCTCGACGTATGGCGGCGGCGAGATTCGTGGCCAGTTGGGCGCGCCGTAAGTACGCGCGCGAAACGCTTTCTTAAACGGCGGCGCGTTTGTTCGATCCACAGCTGCATAACACAAACGGCACTCCATCCTCGGAGTGCCGTTTGTGTTTGCTGCCACCACAGTGGCGAGCCTATGCGAGGTCGTCGAGCACGTCGCCGAGTACGGTGAAGATCTCGTCGATCTGTGAGTGGCTGATGATGAGCGGCGGCGCGATGGCGATGGTGTCACCCGTCTGTCGAATGAGAATGCCGCGTTTGAAGCACTCGAGAAAGGCGGCGGTCGCGCGCGCGCCTGGCTGCTGCGCTCGCGGCGTCATCTCGACCGCGCCCACGAGTCCGACATTCCGCACATCGATGACATTCGGCTTGTCGCGCAACGAGTGAACGGCGCTTTCGAAATAATCTTCGAGCGTCGAGCCGCGCGTTAGCAGCGAGTCGTTGGCGCACAGGTCCAGCATCGCCAATGCGGCGGCGGCGGCGAGCGGATGCCCTGAGTATGTGTAGCCGTGAAAGAACTCGATGCCATTCGGTGCGCGTTCTACGACTGTGTCATGGATTTCGCGCTTGGCCATCACCGCACCCATCGGCACTGCGCCGTTGGTGATCCCCTTCGCCGCCGTGATCAGGTCCGGCGTGACGTGGAATCGTTGCGAGGCGAACGGGGCGCCAGTGCGACCGAAGCCGGTGATGACCTCGTCGAAGATGAGCAGGATTCCGTGTGCGTCGCAGATCGCGCGCAGTCGGTCGAGATAGCCGACCGGGGGAATCAGCACACCGGTTGATCCGGCAACCGGCTCGATGATGACCGCCGCAATCGTCTCGCCCCCGCGCGCGTCAATAATCCGTTCGAGATCGTCCGCAAACTCGGCCCCGTACGTCGGCTGGCCCTTGCTGAATGCATTGCGCGCCAGATCGTGCGTGTGCGCCAGATGATCGACGTGCGGCAGCAGCTGCGCTTCAAACGCGGTGCGATTGGGCGCGATACCGCCGACCGAGATCCCACCAAAGCCAACGCCGTGATAACCGCGCAGCCGTCCGACGAAACAGACCCGCTTGTCTTCACCCCGTGCCCGATGATAGGCGAGCGCCATCTTGAGCGCGGTATCAACCGCCTCGCTTCCTGAGTTGGTGAAGAAGACGCGATCGATTCCGGCAGGCAAAATCGTCGAGAGGCGATCAGCCAGTTCGAACGACAGTGCGTGTCCCATCTGAAAGCCGGGCGCGTAGTCCAGCGACCCCGCAGCCGACCGAATGGCATCCACTATTTCATCGCGACAGTGCCCCGCATTGACGCACCAGAGCCCGGATACGCCGTCGAGGATCGTGCGTCCCTCCGCATCGCGATAATGCATGTCCTTGGCCGACACCAGCAGCCTTGGCGCCGCCTTGAACGCCCGGTTGTTCGTGAAGGGCATCCACAGCGCGTCTAGCGACGGCTGCACGGTGAGCGGTGCGTGGAGCAGCGCGCCCAAGCTCTGAGTCTGCGTGGTAGTCATTCTGCGAAGCTCGCAGACGTATCGCGCTGCGTCCAGCGCTGCCCCAGCCCCCAGCCCCCAGCCCCCCATGGAATAATCCCGGCGCTGCCCACGTCGGCTATCTTCGAAATGCCCATGTCCACCGACTCGCTGCTGGCCGATCGTCAGGCCCGCTTCCAGACCCTCGTGCTCCCGCACCTCGATCGCCTCTCCGGCTTCGCTCGGCGGCGCACGGCCTCGATCGGTGATGCCGAAGACGTGGTGCAGGACGCCTGCATGCGAGCATGGGGGGCCTTCGACGAGCTGCGCGACGAGACGCGGGTGCGGGCATGGCTCTACCGCATTCTGCGAACCGTATTGAGCGACTCGCTCAAAAAAGAGGGACGCCGCCGCCAGCTGGTCTCCATCACGCGCCTCGAAGACGCGCACGAAGCGATGGTTGGTGGCGACCCCGATTTTGCCTTCAGCGAAGTAGTCGGACGGATCGACCGCGAAGTGCTGCACGCCGCGCTCGCAACGATTCCTGAAGATTTTGCCGTGGCTGTCGAACTGCATGACATCGACGGATTCAAATATCACGAGATCGCCGAAATCACCTCGGTTCCGATCGGGACGGTCATGAGCCGGATTTCGCGGGGGCGTCGCCTGCTGGCCGGCGCCATCGTCGAAAATCGCGCGGCGTGGGCGCTTGGCGTGGATGCGCCGGCCGGGTCTCGGGTGACGTCGCGCCGATGGCGTGGGAAGGGGGGCTGATGAGCGAATTCACGCATACCGGCGCGTTCCCCGCCCAACGCCCCGACGACGACGCAGAACGCGAAGCGCGACATCAGGTGCTCGCGACGCTTCTCGGCGCGTACGCTGACGGCGAAGTACCGACCGAAACGGCATCCCAGATCGACGCTCACCTGCTCGGATGTGCACGGTGCCGTCGCGAACTGGATGTGCACCGCTCAATTCGTGCGCGTCTTGAGATCGAGTCCATTGCACCCGCATCGACCGCGCTGCGCGAACGGATCATCGCCGCAGTCAACACCACGCCGATTGCGTTGCCTCACCATCCATTGCCGGGGCAGGCGAGTGCGTCCGCGTGGCGCACTGGATTACGTTCGACGCGCCTGCTGGCCACGCTGGCTGTCTCCGCGATTCTGCTGACCGGTTTCGTGTGGTGGCGTGGTTCGAACGCGCGCGGATCGGCGCCGGTGACGGTTGTCGCCGAGCCCGCGGTGGTGCTCTTCTCGGAAGTGCTTGACGATTACCGGCGGGTGACCGCGACGGAGTTACCGGGGCGTTCCCGCGACTTGGCGACCGTGCGCGCGGCGCTGCCGTTTCCCGTGCGTGCACTGGTGTCGCCTGAGCTGCGACTGCTTGCGGCGTGGACCACCGATCTCCGCGGTGAGCCGGCAGCAGTGCTCGCGTATCGCTGGAACAATCAGCTCGTGCTGCAGTACATCGTGTCCGAACAGCTCCTCTTCCGGCCGCCAGAAATTCGACGTGCCTTTGCCGACGGTCATCGTCTAGCAACGCGCTCCGGCGCGCAGAGTGTGATCGCATGGCCCGCGTCCGCAAGTGGCGAACTGCTCGTCGCCGACCTGTCGGTGAAAGCCCTGGCCTCGTTGCGGGCCACAGTTCAAGATCGCTGACACTCCGTGATTTTCGACGTCCGCTAGCACGCGTTCGACATTGCGTTGATTCGACGACCGGCGCTGATTTCCCGCATGATCAGCATGCGGGTCCGACGACGGCTTCCCATCCTCTGTACCGTGTTGCTCGCGGTGACAGCATTAACGGCGCGCACGCCTGCACTGAACGGGCAGACTGCGCCCCCCAAGGCGGACAGCGCTCGTCGGGACAGTGCCGCAGTCGTTGCTGATTCGATGGCCGCACGGTTGGCGCGAGCGGAAGCAGCAATTGCATTGCTCCAGCAGCAACTGGCGATTGAAGCGGCAACGACGGTGCGCACACGATCGCGTCTGCAGCTCGAGCTTTCCGGGCGCGTGCTGACAAACAGCTACTTCACACAGGGACGTGCGAACAGCGCCGAACTCCCATTGTTGGTGCGCGAAGCCGTCACGCCGACAGCAATCGCGCAAGGTCAACCTGGAACGCGCGCGTTCGGGATCTCGCTTCGCCAAACATTCATCGGTGCTGCACTCAGTGTCGATTCGGTACTTGGCGGAACGTTCGTTGGAGATATCGACATCGATTTTTTTTCTGGCGGCCCGGCTGTCACAGCAGATGCGTTCGGATTCCCGACGCCGAGATTGCGCACGATGAGTGCGCAGCTGCGATGGAGCAGAACGGCACTGCTGGTTGGCACCGAGACACCGCTCATCTCCGATCTCAATCCGGTGTCGCTTGCCGCAGCGGGAACGCCGGCGTTTGCGTTGGCCGGCAATTTGTGGAACTGGATTCCGCAGCTTCGCGCCTCGCACACCTTCGCGCAGTCGCGTGTTGGCTCCACGCCGGTGAGTTGGACTGTCCATGCGGCGGCGCTCGCGCCGGTGAGTGGCGTGCGTCATCCCAATGAACCGGATCTGATCGATGCCGGTGAGCGGTCAGGACGTCCGGCTCTCGAAGCGCGTGTGAGCATGCACTGGGGCGCGACCGACGCGGCGGCTGATGCCCAAGGGGAAATCGGATTGGGTGTGCACCGTGGGTGGCTGCGTGCCACGGGCGATACGCTCACAGTCGCGCGCGCCATTGCCGCTACGGCGCACGTGGGGCTGTCGCATGGACTGACGTTGCTTGCTGAAGGGTACATCGGACGGGCGATCAGTGCGCTCGGCGGCGGCGGGATTGGACAGACGTTTGGCGCCACGTCTGCGGGTCAAACGTTTGGACCGCCAGTGCGCGATGTCGCAGGATGGGCGCAGCTGAATGCGCAGCTCCGTCCGACGTTGAGCAGTGGCGTCGGTTGCGGTCTGGACGTCGCCGACGCGCGCGATCGCCCGCGCCGCCTTCGCAATGGCGCGTGCGAGACACACATCATCTGGCGACCGACGCAACCGGTGCTGGTGGGTTTTGAGGTGCGTCGGCTGGGGACCGTGTATGCGAGCGGTAATCAGCACGCAACGCATCTCAACCTGGCGCTGGGGTTTGAATGGTGAGCGACGCGTGACGGCGCGACCGATGCACCGCGTAACGCGCGCGTTAGGGCAGCAACTGCGTGTTGCGCTGGCCGTCGCAGCCACGCTCGTGTCTGCGGATCGTGCGAGCGCGCAGGGGACCGTCCGTGGTTCGCTGACGCTCCTGGAGCGCGCCGGTGCGGCGTCGCGCGACGTCGGAAGCGCGGTGGTCTTCCTCGAGGCCGTGTCGCGTGTGGCAGCGCCAGGGCGCGAACCGCTCGCCAACGCGTCGATCGACATGAAGCACCGCGAGTTTGAGCCACATGTGCAATTTGTGCGTGTTGGCGGCACGGTCGGTTTTCCCAACAGCGACCCGTTCAGTCACAACGTATTTTCGAATAGTGCGTTGGGCGCGTTCGATCTGGGACTCTATCGCTCCGGCGTCACGCGCAGTTTCACCTTTCCCCGCGCTGGTGTCTACGCGATCTACTGCAACATCCACGCACGCATGGTCAGCTTCGTCGTCGCTGTGACAACGCCGTGGGTCGCAACGGCAAAGGACGACGGT
>JBKJTE010000374.1:0-19530 GCA_046590495.1 Gemmatimonas sp.
CCCGCGGCCGAAATTGAGTCGGCGCGCGTGACCGAGTCGCGCACGGTTTGTTCGGCAAGCTGCACATCGTAGCTGAACCAACTGCGGCCGATCGAATAGAACGCGGTTCGACCGTCGGCGCTCCAGCCGATGAAATCGCCACCAACCTTTGTCAGACGCGTTGTCGGTACAATGGAGCCTGCGGTCACCGACACCGACGCGGCCTGACCGGCAACAGGCGGCACCGTGATCAGGAAGACGTTGTTGTCGGCACTGACGAGCGCACGCTTGCCGTCGGGGGAGAGCAACACTTCATCGGGTACGGGCGGCGGTGGCGGAGTGGCGCCCGGTGGCAACGGGTTAGACGGACCGGGAGGGGCAGCAACACGGACGACCACTTTGCGATCGGTGCCATCGAAGCGCATCGAGACGAGGCCCTCGTTGCCGGACCACACGTACACGCGCGAGCTGTCAGGGCCAACGTGCGGCACATTGCGTCCTTCCTCCGACTGACCACCACCAACCCACGTAATGCGCGTCGCATCGCCGCCCGTTGCCGGAATCCACACATACTCCAACTCGGCTGCGTTACTCAGATTGCCAAAGTCTTCGAAGTTGCGCATGCGACTGAATCGCGAGCCGCGCACCGCGGTGATTCGCGTCCCGTCTTTGCTGTATCCGATCTTGTCGTAGTACGCCGCGATTGGTGTCAGTCGTTGCGGCGTGCCATTACCATCGGGAGTGGTACGATAGATGTTACCGCCTGCCGTGTCGGTCCACGTCACATAGGCGATGTATCGGCCATCTGGAGACCAAATGGGTGCGTGCTCGACCACACCGCCGCGTGTGATGCGACGCGGATTGCCAACGGCAAGCGTCGCCGATCCGGTGCCGCCGCGCGATGGGGTAAGATCGCCTACGTACAAACCATCGAGCGCAATGAAGGCCAACGACCGTCCGTCAGGGCTGGGTCGTGCACCGCGTATCTGCGTCACGGTGAGAACTGTGTCGTTGATGGGATACTCGAACTTTGCGAGCGCACCCATCTGCTGATCGACATCGGCGGTGAAGGGAACAGCCGTCACTTGACCCGACGGCACTTCGATCCGCCAAAGTTTTCCGCCGTAGCTTGTGAGGATGGCGCGCGAGTCGGGCGTGAACGCCGATGCCGGATACACATCGCGATCGTTGACACCACCGCCCTGCGAGTTGTCTCGCTGCACATCCATCTTGAGCCAGCGCTCTTCGCCGGTGGTGAGGTCACGCAACTTGAGTGCTTCACGGGCATCATGACGCACCGCGTACACCAACCACTTTCCATCAGGACTCGGCAGCGGGCGAAAGCCGCCGTCTGCTTCGTGGGTGCGAATGAGTGTGCGACCGCTTTCGCGATCGAAGAGTGCAACCTGATAACTGCCGAGACGTCGCGCATTGCTACGCGCTTCCCGATCTTCGTTCTCGTCGCGAACCGATGCGATCGTCTCGGAATGCACTCCGCTGATAAGTGTCGGTGCAACGGTGCCGGTGACGTTGACCCACAGGTAGCGCGCATCTCGACTTGACGCAGCACCAAAGTGATTCGGCGCTGGCGTCGTGTTACCTGGCGCTGCACCGTCGAGGCGAAGCCCGGTCATTTGCAGTCCGGAGCCACCGTCCTTGTTGTACAACCACAGCTGCCCTGTGCGCGACACGATCACGTACTGTCCGTCGGCCGACCAAATCGGCGACGCGAAGTTGATACGTTCGCTGCGCGTGAGCGCCTTCGCTTTGGTGCCGTCAGCGTTCGCGGTCCACACGTTCTTCGAACCGTTGCGATCGCTCACAAAGACAATTTGCGAACCATCGGGTGAAAAGCGTGGTTGCTGATCCCACCCGGTGCCACTCGTAATGCGCGTGGCTTTACCGCCAGCTATCGGCAGCGTGTAGAGATCGCCCAAAATGTCAAAGACGATCGTCTGACCGTTTGGCGAAAGATCGAGTGAAATCCACGAAGCTTCGTCGGTGGTGAATTTGAGCGAACGAGGCGTCGCAAGCGGAAGTGAATTGCTCTTCGCTGCGGCCCGAATCAGGCTGTCATTCTGCGCGGGTGTTTGCGCGATGGTGGTGGTCGTGCTGACCATCGTGACGAGCGCGACAGCAGCGATGCGCAGCGCCGAGTGATTCATCGATCGATTCACTTGTTGGGGGAAGGAACCTTCTGGCATTCAAACGCCTTACGGTGCACGTAAAACACGTTCTCCACTAGTCGGGACGGGGGAGAATCGCTGTTCATCCAACAACTTCGTCCCAAGCGAGAATTCTCGAAATATCAGGAACGAAATGCGGCCCTCAAGTCGTAAACCACATGTGCAGTTCGTTCTTCGCTTCGTGAGCCGAGTCCGTGCTGGCGCGCATACAGATCTTTCCAGACCGGATATCTTCGCAATGCATGACATTATCGACACCGCGGTTGCCGCAGGCTCGTTCAAGACGCTCGCCGCTGCCGTCACCGCCGCTGGTCTCGTCCCGACACTCAAGGGCGAGGGCCCGTTTACCGTATTCGCTCCGACCGACGACGCGTTTGCCAAGCTTCCCGCCGGCACGGTTGACGCGTTGCTCAACGATATTCCGAAGCTGACCGCGATCCTCACCTACCACGTCGTGGCGGGTAAGGTTCTGGCCGCCGACGTGCTCACGCTCGATGGCAAGACGGCGACAACGGTGAACGGCGCGACGGTTGCAATCAGCACGAAGGACGGCGTCAAGCTGAATGGATCCGCAAACGTGGTCACCACCGACATCGAATGCACGAACGGCGTCATTCACGTCATTGATTCCGTGATTCTTCCACCCGCCTGATTTGGCTGGTTCGGTGGACAAAACGCGCACGCTTGGAGCGGTTCCCAAGGGTGCGCGTTTTCGTTGGGTGGTCCCGGTGCGCAGCACTCCAACCGGTCGCCTCGTATCTTCTACGACCGGCCCTCCCGCCCGTGCAATACGCCTGCACCAGTTGTGCAGCGCACCCCTCCCGCCCGACCGATGCGCACTACACGACTGCTCTCCCTTCTTTCGCTGCTCGCCACTGCGGCGACCACCGTCTTCGCGCAGACTCCAACCGACACGCGGCTGCTTCGCACGCCAACCGTCAGCGCTGCGCACATCGCCTTCGCCTACGCGAACAACATTTGGGTTGCCGATCGCGCGGGCGGTGCTGCGCGCCGACTGACCAGTTTTCAGGGGCAGACGCAGAACCCCAAATTCTCGCCTGACGGAAAGCTGATTGCATTCAGCGCGGAGTACGGTGGCAATACGGATGTCTACACGGTGCCCGTCGAAGGCGGACAGCCCAAGCGAATCACATGGCATCCGGGCGCGGATGTGGTGCAGGGATGGACGCCCGATGGCAGGTCGATCGTGTTCGTATCGGGGCGCGCGGCGTCTGCGCCAAGCGCAACGGCGCGTTTCTTCACCATCCCGGTCGACGGTGGTGTCGAAGAAGCGATGCCGATGCCGCGCGCGTATCAAGGCAAGATTTCACCCGACGGTAAGCGCATTGCGTATCGCATGCCAAGTTCGTGGGATGAAGAACGTCGCAACTATCGCGGTGGTCAGAATCGTCCGATCTGGATCATGGATCTCAAGACGTTCGACTTGGACACGACACCGTTTGCCGGCAGCAAGGAGATGGACCCGGTGTGGGTGGGTGACGCGATCTATTTCCTTTCTGATCGCGATGGCGTGTCGAACGTGTGGAACTACGACACCAAATCAAAGAAGCTCGCACAGTCGACCAAGTTCACCGACTTCGATGTGAAGTCGCTCGACGCGGGCGCCGGCGTGGTCGTGTTTGAACAGGCGGGATACATCCATGAGCTCGATCCGAAAACGAGTCGCGAAAAGATCGTCACCATTTCGGCGAGCGGCGACTTTCCGTGGATGATGGCGCAGTGGAAGGATGTGTCGACGCGTATCACGTCACTCGCGCTGTCGCAGACGGGTAAACGCGCCGCCGTCGAAGCGCGTGGCGAGATCTTCACGATTCCGGCAGAGAAGGGAGACGTTCGCAATCTCACCAACGCCGGTGGCAGTGCCGAAATTCTTCCGCTCTGGTCGCCTGATGGAAAGAGTGTTGCGTACTTCAGCGACAAGTCGGGTGAATACAAACTCTACATCGCCAATCAGGATGGACTTGGTGCGCCACGTGAGATCACGTTGTCCGAACCAAGTCGTCCGTATGCGCCGAGCTGGTCACCGAACGGACGGAAGATCGCGTTTCAGGATACGCACTTTCGCATCTGGCTCGTCGACGTGGCGGCCGGCACGTCGAAAGTCGCCGACAACGATCCATACTTCATGGCGGATCGTTCCATCGTGCCCGTGTGGAGCCCCGACTCGCGATGGCTCGCCTATCCCAAGCGTTTGAAATCGTTGTTCCGGGCGATCTACATGTACGACACGGAGACCGGCGTAAAGAAGCAGGTCACGGACGCAATGGCTGATGCCACGGAACCTGCGTGGGATGCGAGTGGCAAGTATCTCTGGTTCTTTGCCAGCACGAACGTCGGATTGAATACGTCGCTGCTCGATATGTCGGCGTACGATCATCCGGAAACGAAGTCGCTCTACCTCACAGTACTCAGCAACACGGAAGCGAGCCCGTTGCTTCCGGAAAGCGACGATGAACGCGCGCGTAATGACAGCAGTGCGCGTGCGCCGGCTGCGACGCCAGCCGGTGATTCTGCGCGCACACCCGCTGCGCGTCCTGAACGCGCCGTCACGGTGCGTATCGACTTTGATGGCATTCAGCAGCGCGTGATGGCTGTCCCCGGTATCACCGATCGTGGCTACTCGCAGCTGCGCGCTGGTCCGTCGGGAACCGTGTTCTTCTTTGAACCCACCCCTGCATCGGGCACGGCCGGAGGCGGTGCCGGTCCTGGTGGTGGCGCTGGCGGCACGATTCATCGCTATCAGCTCAGCACCCGTCGCGCTACGCCATTTGTGACTGGCGCTGCGCAGTATGTCGTGAGTGGCGACGGACGCAAGCTGTTGTATCGCACCGGTGGCGCGCAGGCCGGGCTCTATCTCGTTGATGCCGATCGTGCGGTCCCGACGGCGGGCACCGGAAGACTTACTGCACTGCTGCGCGCGTACATCGATCCGCGCGACGAGTTCAAGCAGATTTTCGCCGAAGGCTGGCGCAATGAACGCAACAATCTCTACGTGCCCAACATGCACGGCAGCGATTGGCCCGCGATGAAAAAAATGTACGAGCCCCTGCTGCCGTACGTGATGCATCGCGCCGACTTGAACTATCTGATGGACATGATGGGGGCCGAAATCTCCATCGGACACTCGTACGTGCGCGGCGGAGACATGCCCGAAGTGCCGAACGCGAACGGTGGATTGTTGGGCGCAGACTTCACCGTCGACCAGGGACGCTATCGCATCGCCAAGATATACGACACCGAGACGTGGAACCCTGAACTGCGCGCACCACTCTCGATGCCCGGTGTAGCGGTCACCGCTGGTGATTACTTGCTAGCGATCAATGGCGTCGAACTGCGTGCGCCGGACAACATGTATCGCCTGCTCGACGGCACGGCCAACCGGCAGACGGTGCTGACGATCAACTCACGCCCCGTGATGGACGGTGCACGTCAGATCACGGTCGTCCCCGTCGCGAACGAACAGGGACTCCGCACGCGCGCATGGGTCGAGCGCAATCGCCGCATCGTCGATTCGCTCTCGGGTGGCAAGCTCGCCTACGTCTATCTCCCGAACACCGGTCAACCCGGCTACACGAGCTTCAATCGCTACTACTTCGCGCAGCAGGATCGCGTCGGCGTTGTGGTTGACGAGCGGTACAACGGCGGTGGTTCTGCCGCGGACTACATCGTCGATCTGCTTGGCCGCGACTACGACGGCTACTTCAACAATCCGGTCGGCGAGCGCTACCCGTACACGAGTCCGGCGAACGGCATCTGGGGACCGAAGGTGATGATCATCAACGAAATGGCCGGCAGCGGTGGCGATCTCATGCCGTTCATGTTCAAGCGTCGGAAGCTCGGCACGCTCGTTGGCAAGCGCACGTGGGGCGGACTCGTGGCGACGACGGACACACCGCCGTTCGTCGACGGTGGCTCGATGATCGCGCCACGCTTCGGCTTTTTTGGACGTGATGACAAATTCGCGGTTGAGAACGAGGGCGTCGCCCCGGACATCGATGTCGAGAACTGGCCCAAGGACGTGATCGCGGGGCACGACGTGCAGCTCGAGCGTGCTGTGCAGGAAGGGCTGCGTCTGCTGCAGGCAAAGCCGAGCGATCGTGCAAGCAAGGAGCCCGTGTTTCCTACATGGGGGAAGCGCAAGAAGTAGCCACGCGTCTCGCAAACCATTTGCGATTCGGGGACTGGGCCATAGCTTCGGCGAGACCGCTGTGCATTCATTGGCTCGCTTTGGCCCAGTCACCATGTCACCTGTTCCAGCAGCACTCGAAGATTTCTGTGCGGCGTACCGCGCGTTCGTTGTCGAGCTGATCCGTGTCGGCGATTTGCGCCCGGACGAAGCGACGCCATCGTGGATCGGCGACCTGCACGATCACCCGTTTGATTTTCCGCAGCTGCTCGTCTACGACGACGCATTCGCTGGTGTGCTCCAGACGTTGCGGCAGCTGTCGGAGAGATGGAGCGACGATGCGGAGTGCGTGACGGCGGCGCAGCAGATCATTCGCAGTATGTTCGTGAATGAGCCGCCGGTTCGCGTAACGCGAAGCAAGTCGCGTGGCGTCCCGCGTATGGAGTCGAGTGGGTCGCGCGAAGCGATGGCTTCTGGTGCCGAGCCGCCCGAGCCACAGCAGCAACACCAGTCTGCTGAACCGCCCCCGAGCGCAACTCTGCCGACGGCAGCGCTGCCGATGGCGGCACCGCCAGACGCGGCAGAGCCTGTGCCGGAAAAGCCTGAAGTCAGGTATCTGAACGCCGGCATTAAGGATCACGCGCGTACCGATCCGCTGACGATCAATCAGTCGTACGCATTGCAGTTCGGTGTGGATGTGACAAAAGGTGGCGAGAGTGGCCAGGATTTTTCGGCACGCCTCGCAGACGCCGCGATACTCATGCAGCCGAGTGAGGAGTCGGTTGAGCTGACGATTCAGCTGGAGAGCGACGGTTTTACGCTCGCTGAATCGTTGCTCACGCTTGTGGTACCGAGGCGTGGTAAATCAGTCGAGAAAGCCGTTGTGAACGTCACGCCAACGCGCGCAGGACGCGCCACAGTCACGGCTACCATTCTGCTCAAATCAGGCAGCTACCTGATGCAGATGGAACTCGAGTTTTCCATTGGTGCGGCGGAAACAGAGCCAGCGACGGCCACCGTTCGCGGTCGCTCGGTTGGTGCGGCCGGATATCTCAAGCCGCGTGAAATGAGTCTGCTCATCCAGCCGGAAGGTGATCACTACTCGTGCCTGGTGCTCGGTTCGACAGCACGCCGCGTTGTCATTCCGATCACCGAAGCAGAGCTGACCAGTGCGATCGCACAGGCTCGCCTCGCCCTGATGGACAATGTCATCAACGCCGACTTCGGTACCGGCAAGTTCCCCTTCAAGCAGGGGATCGAAATCGATGCTGCGTCGAGCGAGAAGGCGCTGCGCGTGCTGGCCAAGGCCGGTGCGAGTCTCTTGCGTGCACTCTTTGGCGGATCGTCGCCGCCCGATGATCTCGTCAAACTCGGAGATTGGTTCAGGCAACAGGTGCTCAAGCCCGGAACGATGAAAGTGCAGATCGTTGCGGATCGTTTTCCGATGCCATGGGGCATGTTGTACGTGGGCGATGTGAAAGCGAGCGCGAAGATCGAGTGGGAAAACTTTCTCGGCTTCCGCCACATCATTGAACAGCTTCCGCTCCAGTCCAACTTGCCGGTTGACGATTACGTGATTGCCAGTTCGCCGACACTTTCGATCGGCGTGACCGTCAACACGAGCATCGACGCCGAAATGAAAATGGATGTGGTCAACAAACAGGTGCAATATTGGACGGATCGGAGCGCGGCGGGCGGGACCGCGATTGCGGTCAAGCAACGCACGACGCGCGCCGAGCTGTTCGAAGCGTTGAGTGAGCCAACGGCTGAGCAGTTGATGTACTTCTACTGCCACGCCACGACAAAGGGTGTGACTGACGCCGGTGGTATCAAGGGCGCCACGATCGAACTCACAGGTCGCGAAAAGATCACAATCGAAGACCTTGATAACGAAGCGCCACGACCTGTCAAACTGCCCGGCAGCCCACTCGTGTTTCTGAACGCATGTGAATCTGGTGAGCTCACGCCGGCGTTCTATGACGGCTTCATCCCATACTTTCTGGCCAAGGGTGCGCGAGGCGTTGTAGGCACCGAGTGTAAAACTCCCGCCGTGTTTGCCACGGAATGGGCAACGCGTTTTTTCCCGCGTCTTCTTGCTGGTGAGGCGATTGGTGAACTCTTTCTTGCCCTCCGGCGCGAGTTCATGGAGCAGGATAGAAATCCGTTGGGCTTGATCTACGCTGTCTACTGCGATGCAGATACGCGCATCGATCCCGCACTTTCATTTTGAGGTAATGTCCGATGCCTGTGCGCACTATCCCGGGAACCGAAGTCGTGTACCATCTCATCTGCTTCGACGAAAATGGCGTGGAGCGGAAGGAAGCCGATGGCACGCTGCTCAGCGATGTGGTGACCAAGAAACTCGAAGCGCGCGATCAGCCGATCACCGACGTCTTTCTCTGCAGTCACGGGTGGCAGGGCGACGTACCGGCCGCCATTACGCAGTACGACAAGTGGGTGGGTGCGATGGCGCAATCACCGGACGCAGCGGTCGTGCGTGCAAAGCGCGCCGGCTTCTCATCCATCGTGGTTGGTGTGCACTGGCCAAGTCTCCCGTTCGGCGATGAAGCAATACCGAGTGGCGTACTCGGTGACGAAGATGAAGCGTTGCTTGAGGCGCAGGTTGATCAGTACGCGAAGAGTATTGCAGACACACCGGCGGCGCGCGCGGCAATTCGCATCATTCTCGAGGCATCTGCGCGCGACGATGGCGAACGGGAAACTCTTCCTGACAACGTTCGCGATGCATACGAGGAGCTGTCTCACGAAGCGTCGCTTGCGAACGGCGGCAGTAATCCGGGCGGCGCGCCGGGTGAGGAGCATGGCGAGTGGGACGCCGATTCCATCGCCGCAGATGCGCGCGAGACGGCCGTCGCTGCGGCTGAGAGTGCGCCTGCTGGAACGGATACCGCAGCAGCGCCCGGTGTGCTGGGCGGCGGATTTTTTGGAACGATCAAAGGCTGGATGGTGAAACCGCTGCAGATGGCATCCTTCTGGAAGATGAAGGACCGGGCGCGCGTTGTTGGCGAAGGCGGTGTGCATGCGCTGCTCACGCGTTTTCAGAATGCATCTGCCACATCAACGCACTATCACCTGATGGGGCACAGCTTCGGGTGCATCGTGATGTCGGCCACCGTTGCTGGTGCGCCGAGCGGCGCGCCACTTCCGCGTCCCGTTGATTCGCTCTTTCTGGTGCAAGGTGCACTTTCGCTCTGGTCGTATTCGCCGGACATTCCTGTCGCCTCAGGAAATGTCGGATATTTCAATCGTACGCTCGCCAACGGGCTTGTGCGCGGCCCGATCGTGACCACGCAATCCAAGTTCGACCAAGCGGTGAGCACTTTCTATCCGAAAGGTGCCGCGATGAAATCCCAGTTCGTGCTGGGCGACGAACTTCCCAAGTACGGCGGCGTCGGCGTGTTCGGGATTCAGGGAGTGGGTGATGTCGGGGAGAATCTGACGATGAAGCCCGTCGCAAGCGATTACAACTTCAAGGGCAAGCACGTCTACAACATCGAATCGAGTGACGTGATCAAGAAGAACGAGGGCTTTGGCGTTGGTGCGCACAGCGACTTTGCGCATCCTGAAGTTGCTCATGTATTCTGGCAAGCGGTGTTGAGTGTGGCTTAGCGTGCGCAGGCGTATCATCGCCGATCGAGCCGTTGAACGGGAGCAGCAATGAGCCACACCGGAGTATCGCTCGTACCACTGCTGGTCACGGTGACCAATGCGAACCTCAAGTTCGTGCGCTATCCGATGATGGTTGGGCACTATCGGTCGATGGCGCTCACCGGCTCGGAACTCGCGATGGACACGCTCATTGGTCGTGCGATGAGCACATCCCTGCGGATGGGGCTTTATCCCGATCAACCCGGATCACATCAGGTCTTCATCAACACCACGGCCAATCACGACAACCCAATGCAGCCACCGCGTCCCGACGCTGTGGTCGTCGTTGGACTCGGCGAAGAGGGCAAGTTGCGCGCGCCCGATCTCGCGACCACGGTACGGCAGGGGGTGATGGCGTGGGCGCAACAAGTTGTCGGGAACACGACGGTGAAGGTGCATTCGTTCGAACTCGCGGCGACACTTATCGGCAGCAGCGGCACCGGCAATCCTGCAGGGCAAGCGGCTCGGCTGGTCGCGCAAGGCGTGCGCGATGCAAACATCCGTCTTGTTGAAGCGAAGTGGCCGACGGCCAAGCATCTGCATCTCGTCGAGCTGTATCTCGATCGCGCGACTGAAGCGTGGCGATCGCTGCAGATCCTGGCGAACGCGTCGCCAGGGGAGTTCGTCATCACGCCATTTCTGCAGTCGGGACTCGGCGCACTCCAGCGACCACTCGAGCCAAGTTACCGTGGCTCGGAGTATGATCTCATCAGCGCCGTGACGCAGAAAGACAGCTACGGTGAGTCGCTGATTGCTTACACCGTGGACACCCGACGCGCGCGTACTGAAGTGCGAGCGCAAGCAACGCAGATCAAGTTGCTGCGCGAACTCACGACGAACGCTGCATCCGAAGAAACCACTGACAAACAGATCGGGCGCTCGCTCTTTCGACTGCTTGTGCCACTCGAAATGCAGCCGTTTCTCGCAGGCTCGGACGCCGTACTGCTCGAACTGGACAGCGGTACTGCTGGTATTCCGTGGGAGCTACTTGATTCGTCGACAGGAATGGAACGCGGTGCGCCACCGGCACCATGGGCCATTCGAACGAAATTATTGCGCAAACTTCGCACCGTCGACTTCAGGCAACGCGTGCAGGACGCGAATTCAGATCCGCATGTGTTGATCATCGGTGAGCCCAAGTGCGATGATCCGGACCTCCCACGACTTCCAGCGGCACGACAGGAGGCGCGGGAAGTGGCCGCGCTGTTCAATGCAGAAAAGACCAAACCGTCGGGGATCGTCAAGCAACTCATCTGCGGTCCCGGCCCGCGCGACATCGGCCCCGACGCGCGGACCGTCATCAACTCGTTGCTCGAACGTGATTGGCGCATCATTCACATCGCTGGCCACGGCGAACCACCGGAAGCGCCGAGTGAGGCGTCAGAGGCGTCGGGCGTCGTACAAGTTTCCCTCGATCCGCGCGGCGTTGTTCTCTCGAGTGGTACGTACCTCGGCCCACGCGAAATCGCAACGATGCCCGTCGTTCCCGAACTGGTGTTCGTGAACTGTTGCTTCACCGCAGTCGGCGATGCTGAGAGAGTGCTCGAGTCACCCGAAAGCGCACGACAGGATCACGCGCGCTTCGCTGCGGGAGTTGCGCACGAACTGATTCGCATCGGCGTGCGATGTGTCGTCGCTGCGGGATGGGCGGTTGAAGACGAACCCGCGATGACGTTTGCGAAGACGTTCTACCAACAGCTGCTGCAGGGTGCGCGCTTCATGGATGCCGTTGCGGACGCGCGTGAAGCGGCGTGGCGCATGAATGGCAACACGTGGGCCGCGTATCAGTGCTACGGCGATCCGGACTGGCGATTCCGCGCGACGGCAGCCGGCGCGCAGCACACGTCGCAACCACCCGAGCAGAAGTACGCGGGCGTCGCATCATGGCGGGTCCTGCTGCTTGCACTCGAAGCGATTTCTGTTGACAGCAAGTATCGCGGCTACGACAAGGGGCAAGGACGCGAGGCGCTGCTACATCTCGAATCGCGCTTCAGGAGTGAGTGGGGCTCGAAGGGTGCAGTGGCTGAAGCGTTTGGCGTTGCGTGGGCGCAGCTTGGCGATCGTGGCAAGGCGATTGAGTGGTACAAGCTTGCCGTGTCAGCCAACGACGGCACTGCCTCCATCAAGGCCGTGCAGGAGCTTGGCAATCTGCGTGCTCGGATCGCGCTCGAAACGGCGGAGCAAGCCAAGCGCGACACCGACAAAGGCGGCGACCCGTCCGCTCTTCCGACAACGACGGCGTCGGCGCGCGCGGAGATCCTGAGCGCGATCGGCGTGATCGAACAGATCACTGATCTGCAGCCGACAATTGAGGGTGAAAGTCTCTGCGGCTCGGCGTGGAAGCGGTTGGCGATGCTGGAGTCGCTCGAGGGGAACAGCGCCGCCGAGTTGGACGCGATCGGGAAGATGAAACGTCGGTACAACAACGCCGAGACGATAGCTCGCGAGACGAAGCATCCAGAGCTGTTCTATCCGGCGCTGAATCGCATGGCCGCCGAGTTGATTGTCGAGGCGAACGCACCCGATTGGCCGGGGTTTGATGCGGCCGGCGTGCAAGAGGTTCGTGACAGTCTGATCGCCAAGACGCGCGACGATCCCGATTTCTGGAGCGTTGTCGGTGTCACCGATCTCCGGCTGTACGAGGCACTGGCTAAGCGTCAGCTGGCATCCGAGTTGGAAAATATCATGGCTGAGTATGTGGGCCTCTTCGAGAGGGTCAGCGCGGCGTGGATGTGGGCATCCGTGTACGATCAGGCGCGTTGGGTCGTTCCGCGCTACATGACGCGTGTTGGCGATGATGAAGACAAGGCCGCACTGTCGCTGCTTGATCGACTTTCACAACTGGCGAGCCCGGTGTAGCCATTGGGACCGCATCCTCCCGGCGAAGTAGGCGTGTCCGCGATGCACTTCGACGTTCGTACGATGCTGTACATGGTGCTCCTGGTCAGCATCGCGTTCATCGCGGCACTTTTCATCGGCTGGCGCACGTATCTGCGCCAGCGCCAGATGCAATGGTGGCTTGCGTCGACTGCCGTGCTGGCCGCAGGCGGCGTCATGCTCGCGCTGCGCGGATACATCCACGATGACTTGTCCGTGCTTGTCGGCAACCAGCTTGTCATCATCAGCACGTGGATGTTGCTGGTCGGGAGCGAGTACGCAATCGATCGCCGCCCGGCGTGGCGTGTGCACACCACGGCGCTGGTGGCGAGTGGACTCGCCTATCTCTATTTCTATTCGGTCGTCGACTCATTTTTTGCGCGGGCGATCACTTTTTCGTCGTCCGTGTGCGCGTTCTCCATCGTCGCCGCGTTGGTACTCCGCCGTGGACCGCCGCAGACCTCACGCTCGCGCGATATCGCGGTCGTGTTGTTGGTACTTATTGGATTGACCCAACTCGGACGGCTCAGTGCGAGCCTGCGCACCGGGTCGCCGGACGAGTTGCTGAGTAGCGGTCCCGGAATCCTGCTGGTGCTGTCATTTGCCGTCGTAGTCCGCTTGCTGCTCGCGTTTGTCTGGGTTGTGATGGCGGGAGAGCGTTTACAGGAAGAAAATCTCGCAGCGCGGCGTGCGCTCGACGAGATGATGCACAGCGGTATGCAAGCGCTGCAGCAGAGCGACGAACGGTTCACACTGGCGGTGCAAGGGTCGAGCATTGGAGTGTGGGACTGGGATGTTCGGGCCAATCACTTTTTTGTCTCTGCGCTCGGCAAGGCGTTGCTGGGCTATGAAGAGCACGAAGGCCAGAACAGTTACGTCGAGTGGGGTGAGCGTCTGCATCCGGACGATCGGGAGCGCGCGCGGGCGAGGATCGGGAGCTATCTGCGAAGCGGTGCCGCGCTCTTCTCACTCGAGCATCGACTGCGGCACAAGGATGGTTCATATCGCTGGCTGCTTGCGCGCGGTGCGTCACGACGCGACGACCGCGCGCGGGTGTATCGCATCTCGGGGTCGATCGAAGACATCACTGAACGCAAGCAGGCCGAACATGCGCATCACTTTCTTGCGCGTCATGCGCACGTAGGTGCAGGGGAAGACTTCTTTGCGTCGCTGTCGCGGTATCTGGCAGACACGCTGGTCGCCGACGCGGTTCTCATCGATCGGGTATCGACGGACGGCTTGGTCGCGTACGGCGAAGCGGCGTACGTCGACGGGACGTTGCACGCGTCCGAAATCCATCCGGTACAGGAGACGGTGCTGAGCACGTTTCTCAGCGAAGACGTTCGGTGTTTCGCCAATGCGGCACGCGCTGCGTATCCGATGGACTCACGACTTGAAGCGCTCAAGGCCGAAGGATATGTCGGCATCACGCTGCGCAACGCAGACGGGCAGGCGATCGGAGTGATTTCGGTCGTGAGTCGCCGGGCAATTCCCGATCCGCAGCTGTCGGTGTCGCTGCTGACGCTTTTTGCGCTCCCCGCGGCGGGGGAATTGATTCGCAAGCAAGCTGACGAGGCGCTGCGCGCTCGTGAGGAATATTCCCGAACGCTGCTGAGTAGTTTGCCAGCGGGGGTTGTGGTGCACGGACCTGATACGTCGATCCTCGACTGCAACACGATGGCGTGTTCATTGCTCGGGCTCACGCCCGATCAGATGCGAGGCAAAACGGCAATCGATCCGGCGTGGGCATTCCTTGGCGAAGACAGGATGCCGATGCCACTCGCGCATTTCCCGGTGAATCGCGTCGTGTCGACGGGGCGTCCGCTGAACGGACTGGTGGTCGGCATCGGGGTGCCAGGGCGCCCTGACCTGACGTGGGCCGTGTGCAATGCGTATCCCGTGCGCAATGTCGATGGCCGCATTCTGCAGATCGTGGTCACGTTTGTGGAGGTGACAGAGCGTATTCGGTCTGAAGAGGCGCGCGGACAGCTCGAATCGCAGCTGCGTCAATCGCAGAAGATGGAAGCTGTTGGCCAACTTGCTGGCGGAATCGCGCACGACTTCAACAATCTGTTGACGGTCATCACGGGGATTGCAGATGTGGCCATTCGCGGTGTGGCCGCCGACAATCCGCTCCGTCGTGATCTCGTGGACATACAGCTCGCCGGCCAGCGTGCCGCGGTCCTCACGCGCCAACTGCTTGCCTTCGGTCGCAAGCAGACAATCGTGCCGGAAGTGCTGAGCATGCGCGGGTTGATAGACGGCATGCAGCCGCTCCTGACGCGCGTGATACGTGAAGACGTGACACTGGTGCTTGATCCGGGAACCGTTGACGGTGAAGTGCTCGCTGATCCGGGACATATCGAGCAGGTGTTGCTCAATCTGGCGCTCAATGCGCGTGACGCGATGCCGCATGGTGGAACACTTACGTTCAAGCTCGACGAGGTCGAGATCGACGCGGCGTTCGTTCGCGCGCATCCGGGGATGCACATGGGCCCGCATGTGCGCGTTGATGTGCGCGACACCGGCACCGGGATGGATGACACAACGCGCGCGCGCATCTTCGAACCGTTCTACACCACTAAGCAACCGGGGCAGGGAACCGGACTTGGCCTCGCGACGGTGTATGGCATCGTTTCGCAGAATGGTGGTGCGATCGAGGTCAAGAGCGCAGTCGGCGCCGGCACGACCTTTTCCGTCTACCTCCCGCTTGCGCGGGGACTGGAGACTGACGCGCGCGGCACGCCGCGATTTGTGCGGGCAATCAGCGAGGCAGATCCGCTACCGGCAGGTAACACTCCGGATCCCGTCAACGGAACGGGCACAATTCTCGTTGTTGAAGATGAGATCGCGATTCGTCGACTTGCCAAACGTGTGCTCGAGTCGGCAGGGTATCTGGTGCTCACAGCCAATGATGGTGTCGACGCGCTGCGCGTCCTCGCTGAACATGGCTCGGCGGTCGATCTGCTGTTGACCGACGTCATCATGCCGAACATGAACGGGCCTGAGCTCGCGGCGCGCGTTGCCGAACTGTACCCGTCGACGCGGGTACTCTATGCGTCGGGTTACGCCGGTGACGCCGATCTCGGTGTCGATGCGATCGGTGCGTCGAGCAACTTCCTTCCCAAACCGTACCAGGTCATCGAGCTGACGCGTAAAGTGCGGGAGATCATGACCAAGGGCAGAGCGTGATGGATCGACGCAGCTTTCTCCAGCGCCTGAGTGTTGTTGCCGGTGGACTTGCGGCCGCACCCGTGATGACGCCGCTGTTTGCGCAGTCGCAGCAGGTGCCGCCGCAGCAGAAGCAGCAGCGGGCAAACGCGCCGCGCGGTTACGAGTTTGTCTTTGCACGCCTGCGTTATGAGTCGGGTGACTGGGACTACAACCCGAAAGTGTGCGGCAACGTGCTCGATTCGGTGCTGCAGTACACGGACATCCCGGTGCAGCAGCAGGAGGTCGTGATCACTGCGGATTCGCCGGACCTGATGTCGTATCCGTTCCTGTTCATGACCGGACACAAGCTTGTGCGCTTCAGTGACAAGGAGCGCAAAGGACTGGTGCGTTTTGTCGAGAACGGAGGACTGCTCTTCTCCGACGACTGCAATCACGACGTGAACGGACTGTACGCGAAGTCGTTTGAAGCCGAGATGCAGAAGGCGTTTGGAAGCGGCCGCGCGCTCGCCAAACTTCCAAACAATCATCCGGTCTACCGTTCATTCTTTGCGTTCGACGGGCCGCCGCAAACGAGCCACGAGCTCAATGGATGGGGAGACAACATCGTCCACGGGTACCTGCGCGGAGTTGAGCGCAACGGAAGACTCGGTGTCGTCTACTCGAACCAGGATTATGGGTGCGAGTGGGATTACAGTTGGCGGAATAAGAAGTACAGGACGAAGGACAATACGAGGTTTGTGGTGAATCTCGTCGTGTACGCGATGACGTAGGGGGGACTGGGGAGTGGGGACTGGGGACTGGGGAGTGGGGAGTGGGGACTGGGGGGAACGATAACGGCGCGCGAAATAGTCTCGTGCGCCGCTCTTATTTCCCCAGTCCCCAGTCCCCAGAACCCAGTCCCAGTTATCAGTCGAACGCCGCTCCCACCATCATCTTCCGAATCAACAACCACGGCGAACCATGTGAGATTGAGTTGGTCTGCGTCGGCTGTCCCTTCGCGTCACCGCCAGTCCCGTGCTTCTGATATTCACTCGGGCCGGTGATGCCATCGAGGTTGCCCCAGAAATCCGTGGTGATTGCGTTGTAGGTCACGTCGGTGCACATGCGCGTGACCTTGCCGTTCTTGATCTCCCAGAACACGTGCCCGCCAAACTGGCCGTTGTAACGCTGTTGGTCGATGGAGTAGCTGCCACGCCCGTCGATCATGACACCGTCCTTCACATCGGCGATTAGCTGATCGCGCGTCGGTGCGTTGGCGGGGCCGGGTTCAACGTGCACGTTCGGCATGCGCAGGAACGGATAGTCGCGCCACGAATTACCGAACGTGCATCCGCGGCTGAAGTCTTCGCCCATGAGATGCGCGGTTTCGCGATTGGTCTGCAAGCCCACCAGTGTGCCCTCGCGAATGAGCGGCCACTTCATCGACTTCACGCCATCGTCGTCATAGCCGACAGCGCCGATGCCATCGTCTGTCTTGTCGCAGGTGACGTTCATCAGCTTGGAGCCGTACTTCAGCTTGCCCACATCCGACAACTTCACGAAGCTCGTGCCGGCGTAGTTGGCTTCGTAGCCGACAATGCGATCGACTTCGGTGGCGTGCGCAACGATTTCGTGAATCGTGAGCATCGCGTGCGCAGGCGACAGAATCAGGTCGCGCAGTCCGCTCGAGCCGAGTGGCTTGGCCGTGCAGAATTCCACAGCTTCGTTGCCCACACGTTCTGCTGACGCGAGCAAGTCGGAACGTTCAGCAACTTCCCACCCGCCGGCTGATGCAACGCCCGGATAGTTACGCGTCTTGGTTACGTCACCAACCTTTGCTGTCACGCTCAAGGTCGGTGACGTCGTGAACAGTTCCTGCTCGATGTACGAACCTTCGCTCGACGCGAAGTAGCGCCACTCGTAGCTGTGCGTCGCAGAAACGTTCACTGAGGTCACGCCTTTCACCGAGCCTGCCTTGTCGGCGATTGCCTGCGCCCACGCCTGCTTGTCCGTCGCTGATACCGACGTCGGATGCTTCTGCATCGGCGTGATGAAGTTGGTTACGTACGGCGGCACTGGCGCGAGTTTGAGATTCGCTTTCTTGGCGATCGCACTCGCCTTCGCAACTTCGGTTGCAACGCGCGTGATACGCTTGATCTCGTCTTCAGTGACGATCGGGCTCGACGCAAAACCCCACACGCCACTGTGCACGACGCGCACACCAAAACCTGCCGCGCGCCGATCTGCCTCAGCCGGAATGCCATTGGTCTGACCACCACCGCGACCGCCGCGTCCACCACCACCGCCGCCACGCACGGCCGCACCACCCGTCGCATCAGTGCGGAAGAAGGCCGAACCACCGGGCACGTTTGCCGTCATCGTGAAGCGCACGTCAGCGTAGCTGCAACCGCCAAGCTTCGCTTCCTTGAGCACGATATCCGCCATGCCCTTGAACTTCGAGTCTGCAACACGACCCTTGGGCGACGTTGCAATCGCTTCCGCGACGAGATCGTGCGAGTACAACGAGAGCGCGGCGGTAGCGCCGAGTCCCTTCAAAAAATCACGACGAGATGGGCTCATATCGGTGCCTTGCTCAAACAGCGGGTGAGACGGACGTCATGTAGAACTCTTCAATCCGCACCGGCGGGATGAGAGCGGCTTGCCCAAGGTCGAACGACTCACCAAGCCCCATCGGCACTGGCTTGCCGACGAGCGTGAGATTGTTGTAAGCAACGAGTGGGGACATGTTCCAGCGGAAATTCTGCACCGGTCCGACGATCTCGCCGTTCTCAATCAGAAACAATCCGTCGCGCGTCATCCCCGTGTTCAGCAACGGCTGCCCTTCACTCGGCACGCCTCTGATGTACCAGAAGCTCGTGACCAACAGACCGCGCCGCGTCTGCTTGACCATGTCTTCGATGGAGAGATTTGAGCCTTCCTGCACAAGACTGTTGTTCGGTGTTGCGGGCTGGCCCGTCGTGAAGTTGCGCAGCACGCCCTTCTCAACCCACTGCACAGGCGCAGCGGGCTTGTTGTCGGCGAGAATAGGTGACTGCCGAAGGATCGCATTGCCGACGTCGCTCCTGAGCGAAAACAGATCGCTGAAGATCTTGTCGCCCGGCTTCTTGCCGTTCATGAAAGCACCTGCGCCGCCGAACGGGCCACCACCAAACACGCCGCCACCACCACCGCCACCCGGCGGTCCGCCTGGTGGTCCACCGGGTGGCGGTGCGCCACCAGCAGGGTCAGCACCGGGAGGTGCACCTGCACCACCGCCCGGGAGCGCACCTGCGCCGCCACCACGTCCGCCGAATCCGCCGCCGCTGTTGAAGATGCCAGTCATCAGCGAGAGAAAGCGCGCGTTCGCACGCGGCTCGAGAATCACGGTGTAGCGACCCGGTTCCAGCGCTTTTGCATTGCGACTCTTGAGCGCTTTGTTGGCCGCGACTTCGGTGAGTGCCTTGGCATCAACGGAGTGAATGTCTTTGATGCCCATCGTCGCCGAAAACCCGGAGCCAC
>JBKJTE010000128.1:0-3742 GCA_046590495.1 Gemmatimonas sp.
GCATCGTCATCAGCATTGACGACGCCGACCCGCGGTCACATGGGCCAGCGGGGCGCGCGATGATCACGGGACATTCGTTCGTCGAGAACGATTTCATGACGTCGTCCGCGACTTCGCCCTGGCACGCGGACGCGAAACGCGTCGGGTTTGCAGCGGCAGCGGCATTTCCACTCAAGGAGCGTGGCAAGGTTGTCGCCGTGTTGACGCTCTACGCGGAGCACGAAGGCTTCTTCACTCCGGAGTTGGTCGAGACGCTGAATGAGATAACGCCGAGTGTGTCGTTCGCACTCGATGCATTGGTGCGCGAACGGGATCGATTGCGCGACGATGCTGAACTGCGGTTGCGTGATCGCGCTATTCGTTCCGTTTCGCAGGGCATCTGCATCACCGACCCACGTCAGCACGACAACCCGATCGTGTTTGCGAGCCCGGGCTTTGAACGGATGACCGGGTACACAGCGGACGAAGTCGTGGGACGCAACTGCCGTTTTCTTCAGGGCTCTGAGACCGATGCAACGGTCACGGCCCAAGTCCGCGAAGCGATTCGTGAGCGACGCGGATGCACGGTCGTCACGCTCAACTATCGGAAGGACGGCACGCCGTTCTGGAATGAATTGACGATCGCGCCGGTTATGGACGGACAAGGTGTGCTGACGCACTTTGTCGGCGTGCAATCGGATGTGACTGAGCGCCGTCGGCTCGAGCATCAGCTGCGACAAGGGCAGAAGATGGAGGCCGTCGGGCAGCTCGCGAGTGGTGTCGCGCACGACTTCAATAACTTGCTCACCGTGATTGACGGATGCAGCGAGCTGTTGCTCGATGCCTTGCCACTCGACGATCCTTCCCGCGACCTCGTTCACGAGATCCGCCACGCGGGTGAACGCGGTGGTACGCTCACCGGACAGCTGCTTTCATTCAGTCGCAAACAAGTTGTGACGCCAGTTGTGCTTGATCTGAACGAAGCGGTGATCGCGAGCGAGAAACTGCTGCGTCGTCTGATCGGCGAAGACATCATGCTGCGCACGCAACTCAGCGCACGCGTGTGGCGCGTAAAAGCCGACGCCGGGCAGATCGAGCAGATTCTGATCAACTTGGCCGTGAATGCGCGCGACGCAATGCAGCCTGGCGGGAGTCTGACCGTCGCAACCGCCAACGCCACGACTACCGAAGCACGAAACGGTATTCCGGCCGGCGACTACGTGGTGCTCGATGTCGCCGACACGGGCAGCGGGATGGACGAACGCACGCGTCAACAGATCTTTGAACCGTTCTTCACCACAAAGCTTCCTGGCAAAGGCACGGGACTCGGCCTCTCCACCGTGCGCAGTATCGTCGATCAGGCGAATGGCTTCATTGCCGTGGACACCGCACCGGGCAGTGGTACACGCTTTCGTATCTTCCTGCCGCGCGAGCGTGCTGCAACGGAGTTGATCGAATCGAGGCCCAAGCTTTCGACGATGCCGGGTGGAACGGAAACCCTGTTGCTTGTCGAAGATGATCCTGCGGTCCGCGCACTGGGCGCCCGTATTCTTCGGCGGTGCGGCTACAATGTGCTCGAAGCCACCGATGGCGGCGATGCGCTGTCGGTTGCGCGCGCGCAGCACAGCGTGATTCACCTGCTCATCTCTGACGTCGTGATGCCGCGGCTTGGTGGACGTCAGTTGTCGGAAGCACTCGCCGCCGAGAGGCCCGAGTGCCGAGTGCTGTTTTTATCGGGGTATACGGATGACGATGTCCTGCGGCATGGCATCATCGGTTCGGAGGTGGCGTTCCTGCAGAAGCCGTACACGCCGATGTCGTTGACGCAGAAAGTGCGCGCCGTTTTGGATGCAGACCGAAGCTGAGTCAACGCTTCTCAACTTTACCAGCCACAAATCATGAGAGTTCGAATACTGCGCCAACGTGCCGTGGACGTCTGTCGCGCTGCGCTGGTGGTGTGCATTGCCGCCGCGATACTGCCATTGCAAGGGCAGCGTGTTTCGCCGGCCACGCTCGAAGCACGTACGGTGTCCAATGCAGATACGTCAGTCTTGTTGCACGTGGGTGGAAGCGACGCGGGCGGGCGCGATCTCGTATCGGAACTGCGTGTGCCAAAGGGCGCGGGTCCACATCCGATTGCCATCGTGATTCATGGCGGATGCTGGGTGACCAAATTCGCAGACACGCGCTACATGCGTCCGCTGGCCGAAGCGTTGCGTCAGGAAGGGTTCGCAACGTGGACCATTTCGTATCGTCGCGCTGACGAAGCGGGCGGTGGTTGGCCTGGAACCTTTCTCGATGTTGCAACACAGGTCGCGCAGCTGCGTACACTGGCGACTCGATACAACCTCGATCTCACGCGCGTGATCGCGTCAGGTCACTCGGCCGGCGCGCACCTCGCGCTCTGGCTCGTTGCGCAAACGAAGCTGCCCACGTCCAGCGCCGCGCACGCGGCACACGGTGCGTTGCCCATTCACGCAGTGGTGGCGCTCGATGGGCCCGGTGATCTCGTTGCTGCCAATAGTGGGATCAGCGAAATCTGCGGCGGCCCGGTGCTCGAACAGCTGCTTGCGAGTAAGCCGTCAGACTCACCCGAACGCTGGCGTGATGCGTCGCCATCGGCGTGGCTGCCGCTTGGTGTGCCGCAAGCAATGGTGCGCGGCGGACTCGATGCGCGCATGGCAACCGTGAACAGTGGCGCTGGATCGATGCCCGTGTACGCCCGACGCGCACATGACGCCGGCGACAGCACGTGGGTAGTCATTGCCGATTCAACCAGTCACTTCACGATGCTCGATCCCGAACAGCCGGCGTTCGCAGTGGTCGTTCGCGCGATGCGTGATGCGCTCGCAGCGATCACCGTGTCACGTCACAAGAGGTGACTTGCATGCCAACACTTCGCACACTGCGCCGACTTGTCTGCATCGGGCTGTGCGCCGGCTCAACGGTTCTGCGCTCGACGATGGCCGCACAGACACTGACCGAGCACACGGTCGACTCGATTGTCGGACGCGCGCTCAAGACCTTCCCGACGCCTGGCGTTGCCGTTGTTGTCATTCAGGATGGCAAAATCGTCGTGGCCAAAGGCTACGGTGTGAAGAAATTGGGCGACACGGCACGCGTCACACCGCGCACGAGATTTGGCATTGCGTCCAACACGAAAGTGTTCACCGCGACCGCACTCGGCATTCTCGTCGAAGAAGGAAAGATCGAATGGGATGCGCCAGTCGTTCGGTACCTGCCGCAGTTTGCGATGTACGATCCGTTCGTGACACGCGAGCTGACTGTCCGCGATCTGTTGGTGCATCGGAGCGGGCTTGGGCTGGGCGCCGGTGATCTGCTCTGGTGGCCGGCGTCGACGTACGATCGTAAAGAGATCATGCGACGCCTGCGTTATATCAAGCCAGCCACATCGTTTCGCGCCACGTATGCCTACGACAACGTGCTCTATCTCGTTGCCGGTGAAGTCATCGAGACGGTCAGCGGCATGTCGTGGGAGCGCGTTGTCGAGGAGCGCATTCTCAAGAAAGTGGGCATGACGCATTCAACCGTGCGACATGGCGACGCCGCATCGACGGGTGATATCGCCATTACCCACACGCTGCTTGACGGGAAGCAGCGCATCATCGCGCCGATGACCAGCGATAACACCAACCCCGCAGGTGGCATCAACAGTGGCGCGGAGGACATGGCCAAGTGGATGCTGACGCAACTCGATTCTGGAAAAGTTGCCGACGGCACCCGACTCATTCGTGCGAATACG
>JBKJTE010000176.1:0-7667 GCA_046590495.1 Gemmatimonas sp.
CGAACGACAGACCTTCGAGCTCCATCGCCATGTTCACGGACTTGAGCGAGACATGGGCGGGCACCGTGATCTGTGCTGGCGCGAAGTTGAGGATGGCTCGAATGCCGGCGCGCACGACCGAATCGACCACGTGCTGGGCGTCGTCAGACGGAATGGCGAGCACGGCGATCAGGGCTTCTTCCCGCTGCACATCGCTCTCCAGATCGGCGATATCGCGCACGATCGCCTCGCCCCACGGCTGGCCGATCTTGTCCGGATTGTTGTCGTAAACGCCGATGACCTGGAACCCGCGCTGCTTGAAGCCGCGATAGTTGGCGAGTGCAGCACCGATCTTGCCGGCGCCAACGATGACGACCTTCCACTCCCGCTCCAGTCCGAGGATCTGGCGGAGGTGCGCGGTGAGTTCATGGACCGGGTAGCCCAGTCCTCGTTTTCCGAAGGATCCAAAGAACGACAAATCCTTGCGCACCTGTGCGGGCGTGGTGCCGCAGAGTTGCGCGAGCTCGTCGCTCGAGGCGGTTTTCTGGCCGCGGGTATCCAGATCTTCCAGATAGCGGAGATACATGGACAGGCGGCGGACGGTAGAGTCAGCGATCCGTTTCACGGTATGGCAGCAGCTTGTGAAATACTTCACAAACCTAGATGCCTGACCGTCGATTTACTAGGTAGGACCGCCGAGTATCTTGCGCGCGATGCCATCTTCCCGCCCAGACGCCGTCGCAACGCGAGTGCTGCAGCGCCCCACGACACTCTCGGCGCGGGCGGCCCAGCGACTCGCCAACGGCCCGCTCGACGCCATGACGCTGATGCGCGATGTCTGCCAGGTTGCGCGACTGCAGTGTGACGCCGCGGAGCGAATGGCCGTGGCGCTGCTGTCGAGTCACGAAGAGTTCGTGCAACTCCCGTCGGGTCATTGGTCGCTGCGCGGCTGGCTAGCCGTGTCCGCGCCGGAACGCGGTGCGGCGGATGGCTCGGAGCCGAGTGCCACCGACGAGCGGTCGCCCTCGCTCAGGGACATCGCGTTTGCCGTCGTCGACGTCGAGACGACCGGAACGCGCGCGGCGAACGGTGACCGGATCACCGAGATCGCGATCGCGCACGTCCATGATGGTGCGGTGTGCGAGGTGTACACGCAGCTGGTGAACCCCGAGCGGCCGATCCCATCGTACATCACCAACCTGACGCAGATCACGTGGGAGATGGTGCGCGATCAGCCGGTGTTCAGGCATATTGCGCCCAACGTGTCGTCACGGCTTGCCGGGCATATTTTTGCCGCACACAATGCCGCGTTCGACTGGCGTTTTGTGAGCGAAGAACTGGCGCGGACTACAGGACAGCAGCTGGCCGGTCCGCGCCTGTGCACGGTGCGTTTGGCGCGTGTATTGTTGCCGCAGCTTTCGCGTCGTTCGCTCGATCATGTGACGCACTATTTCGGCGTCGAGATCGGAGCGCGTCATCGCGCGGCGGGTGATGCGGTGGCCACCGCGGAAGTTCTGATTCGCATGCTGCGCATCGCGGAAGACCAGGGCATCGGCACTTGGACCGAACTCGATCGATTGTTGCACACTCCCGCCGCGCGTCGAGGCCAATCGGCCGCCGATCGCCGCCGTCGTGCGTTCCCGCTTCCCGTCAGAGAGGACGATTTCGCGTGACTTTTCCAACTCCCTTGCACGACCTGCGCACCCTCGGTGAGTGGCGCATCCATGCGATTCAAGCCGGCGGCCAGCAGTTGGATGGCGGCGCGATGTTTGGCGTCGTTCCCAAGCCGCTATGGGAGAAGCGCATCGCCGCCGACGAACGCAATCGTATCCCGATGGGCATGCGCTGTCTGCTCGTCGAGCACGACAGCGAACTCGTGCTGATCGACACCGGTGTCGGGAATAAGGAGACGACCAAATTCCACGAGATCTACGGCATCGAGAACACAGTTGGTGACGGTCCAACTGCGCTCGAAGACGGCATTCGCGCGGCCGGCTTTGCGCCCGCCGACGTAACACTGGTGATCAATACGCATCTGCACTTTGATCACGCTGGCGGCAACACGACCCGGTCGGCTGACGGCCAGGTTGCCGCAACGTTTCCGAACGCCCGATACGTCGTGCAGCGGGGTGAGCTCACCTACGCACAGCGCGCAAACGAACGGACTTCGGCGAGCTACTTCCCGCCCAATTGGGATCCAGTCATCGCGACCGGACGCTTTGAATTGATCGATGGCGAGCGCGAGATCCTCCCCGGGATCCGCGTCCGGCTGACCCCTGGGCACACGCCGCATCACCAGAGCGTGATCCTGACGTCAAAGAGTGAGACAGCGTGTTTTCTGGGTGATGTCTGCCCGACGTCGCATCATTTGCCGCTCCCCTGGATCATGGGCTACGATGTCGAGCCGCTGGTGACCCTCGAGTCCAAGCGTGCGCTGTTGTCCGAGGCGCTCGCGGAAAATTGGCTGCTCGTCTTCGAACACGACGCCCATCATGGTTTTGGGCGGGTGGCCCACGACGGAAAGGGATACCGGTTAGCGACGCCGGAGTGATCGGGCCGACACCCACGGAAACGATTATGCCCCTTGGGGTTGCCGGACGTGCAGTAGCGGTCTACGTTAGTGTGTTGTCCAGACTGGACCCAAAATCCTCGTGGACAGTAGCTTTGTAGTTCGTTTCAAATCGAGCGTCGGTTCTCCGGCAGTCGATCAAACCGACAAGCGGGACGGCAGCGACGCCGTCCTCACCCTTCGGCCCTCGTAGTGGAATGTGCGCATTCCCCGAGGTGTGCTGCAGGAGTCCATCGATCAGGCATTGTTCGTCACGCGCGCCACGCGTAGACGGATTTGTGGCTGTAGCGACGCGGACTCCTCACGGGTCCGCGTTTTCTGTTTCTCTCTAAGGGAGCACGGCGTATTCAGGATTCCACGAAGCGTCCGCCACGGGTGAACCGGCAAATCCGGATCAGTCCTGTCCGCGTGATTGCGGCCGATGGCAGTCAGCTCGGCATCATGGAAGTCGATGTGGCGCTGGCCCAGGCTGTAGAGCAGGGGCTGGACCTTGTCGAAGTCGCGGCCACAGCAAGACCGCCCGTTGTCCGCATCATGGATTACGGGAAGTTCAAGTTTGAGGCGGCCAAGCAGGCCCGCATCGCCAAGAAGAAGCAGCATGTGATCCATCTCAAGGAAGTGAAATACCGTCCTGGGATTGACGATCACGATTTCGAGACCAAGACCCGCCACGCGCGGCGATTCCTCGAAGAAGGGAACAAGGTGAAGGTGACGCTGATGTTCCGCGGACGACAGATCGCGCATCCCGAGTTGGGGAAGCAGGTCGTTGACCGGGTGGCGGCGGAGCTGACCGATCTCGCAAAGATCGAGAGTTCACCGACGATGGAAGGGAAGTCGATGACGATGATCCTCGCGCCGAAATAATCAGCGCGTGATCCAACAAGGGGCCGCCTGGAAGCACAGGCGGATTACCGCAGCCGTGAGCGTGTCATGCCAAAGATGAAGACCCATAGCGGCGCCAAGAAGCGTTTCTCCATTACCGGTTCGGGGAAAGTGCGGCGCCTGAAAGCGTACAAGAGCCACATTCTGACGAAGATGGACGCGAAGAAAAAGCGCAATCTGCGCCGGCCCACCATCGTGACCACGAATGGCGAAGTGAAGCGCATCAAGCGCCTCCTCGTCGCCTAAGGAGAACGATCAATGCCTCGCGTAAAATCCAACGTCGTTCGCCTGAAACGTAAGAAGCAGATCATGAAGCATGCGAAGGGCGCCTTTGGCGGCCGGAGCAAGCTTTGGAAGGCTGCGAAAGAGACCGTCGAGCGTGGCTGGCGCTATGCCTACCGCGACCGCAAGAACAAGAAGCGCGACTTCCGTCGCCTGTGGATCATCCGTATCAACGCCGCTGCACGCTCGCACGACATGTCGTACAGCGTGTTCATCAATGGCCTCCACGCTGCCGGCATCGAAGTCGATCGCAAGGTGCTGGCCGACCTCGCGGTGCGTGAGCCGGATGCATTTGCAGCGATCGCCGAGTTGGCCCGCAAGGCCTACGACGCAGCCAAGACCGTCGCCGCGTAGTTCGCTTCGTTGGCGTTATGTTGTGGGGCCGGCGTCCATCGGATGTCGGCCCCTCGCGCATCCTGCGGGGGCGTCTCGTCAAATCGTGCTTCCGTACCAGACTTTCTCTCGACTTCTCCTGTGCAACTCGCCGAATACCAAGCACTGATCGATGCGCTCAAAGCGGACGTGCTCGCGTTCATGGCCGCCGCCGATCCTGCCGCGCGCCTCGATACCATCAAAGGTGAATTGAACGCCTTGAAAGACGCGCGCCTCGCCGAGTTGCAGAGTGCGATCCCGAAGATGGAGCAGCACGGCGACAAGAAGATCGCGGGCAAGTCGTTCAACGAGCTCAAGAACGCAATTCAGGCCGTACTCGATGCGTTCACGGCAACGCAGTCGGCATCAAGCGGCATCGTGACATTCGATGCGACGATGCCGGGGCGTCGGAGCTGGCACGGCTCCCTGCATCCGGTCACGCTCGTGATTGACGAGATCTGCGAGATATTCCGCGAGTTGGGGTTCACCATCGCCCTCGGTCCGGAAGCGGAAACAGAGCGCTACAATTTTGGCGCACTGAATTTCCCGCCGGATCATCCGGCGATGGAGCTTCACGACACGCTGTATCTCGGCGACGACACGCTGCTCCGCACACATACGTCGCCAGTGCAGGTGCGCACACTGCAGCAGTACGCGCCGCCAGTGCGTGTGCTCGCACCAGGCCAGGTGTATCGTCGCGATTTCTTTGATGCGACGCACGCGCCAGCCTTCATGCAGCTCGAAGGACTCGCAGTCGACGAAGGGATTTCGTTCGTCGACCTGAAAGCGACACTCGCTGAATTCGCGCGCCGATTTTATGGCGCGACACGTCGTGTGCGTTTTGGTCCGTCATACTTTCCGTTCGTTGAACCCGGCGCGCAGATGGATGTCGAAGTCGATCTCAACGACGGCAAGGGTTTGCGTTGGGTTGAGATTCTGGGCTGCGGCATGGTCCATCCCAACGTGCTCGAAGCCGCTGGACTCGACAGCGAAAAGTACACCGGCTGGGCGTTCGGCATGGGCCCGGCACGCATCGCCATGTCACGCTACGACATTCATGACATCCGCGTTCTTTACGATTCTGACGTTCGTTTCCTGGAGCAGTTCGCTCGATGATCGTTTCGCACGAGTGGCTTAAAGAGTTCGCACCGCACACGAAGACGGCTGACGAGATCGGTGATCTGCTGAGCAGACACTGTGTCACGCTCGATGGTATTCGCGGAGTAGGTGCCGATCTGTCGGCGTTTGTCGTGGCGCTGGTAGTCGAAGCCGGACGGCATCCGAATTCGGACCACCTCTGGGTGACCAAGGTTGACGATGGTAGCGGCACATTGCTCGACGTCGTGTGTGGTGCACCGAATGTCGTTGTCGGTACCAAGTATCCGTTTGCCCGGACTGGCACGCTGATGCCGGCTGGTATCAGAATTGAGAGGCGGAAGATTCGCGGCGAAACGTCGAACGGCATGTTGTGCTCGGCACGCGAGCTCGGACTCGGTGAGGAGCACGATGGCATTCTCGCGCTTGATACTGCTGTCGCCCCAGGGACGCCGTTGCTGGAAGTGCTGCAGCGCTCCGATGCACAGCTCGATCTCGATGTGCTGCCCAATCGGCCCGATCTGCTCTCGCATCGCGGCGTCGCGCGCGAGTTGCACGCGATCCTCGGCGTGCCGAATGAGCCGTTCCCGTCGCACGATCTTGCCGATGTCGAGTTACACGCGCCGATGCATCGTGGTGATCGCGAAGTGTCAGAGGATGGGGTGAGCATTCGCATCGACGACGCGGTGAACTGCCCGCACTACGTCGGTGTTGTCATTCGTGGTGTGAAGGTTGCGCCCAGCCCGGCGTGGTTGGTGAAGCGTCTCGAAAGCATCGGTCAGCGGAGCATCAGCAACGTGGTTGATGCAACGAACTACGTGCTGCACGGACTCGGGCAGCCGGTGCATGCATTCGATCTCGCCAAGCTTGCGGGATCGCAAATCGTTGTACGTCCGACGCGTGCAGGCGAATCGCTCGTGACACTCGACGGCGTGGCGCGTACCGTTGCCGAAGGTACCACGGTCATTTGCGACGGCGTGCGCCCTGTCGCGTTCGCTGGTGTGATGGGTGGACGTGATAGCGAAGTCACCGACACAACGACAGACATTCTGCTTGAAGTCGCGCTTTTCGACGCGCGCTTTGTGCGCCGAACCCGCCGGGCCGTCGGACTCAGCACCGATGCGAGCTATCGCTACGAACGTGGTATCGACGCGGGTGCAATCGAGGAGATTGCCCTCTTTGGCGCAGCGCTGATCACGCAGGTCGCCGGCGGTTCGATCACGACCATGCTTTCGGCAGGTACGCCGGCGACAGAGCGCGCCGCGATCGCGCTCCGACCGGAGCGTCTCGCACGATTGCTTGGCATGGAAGTGGATGCCGCCGAGATCGCGCGCCGTCTCGAATCACTCGGTTGCGCTGTCACGGTCGGCACCGACGCATTGCACGTCGTGCCACCGACGTGGCGGCATGACCTCACCCTTGAGGTCGACCTCATCGAAGAAGTCGCGCGTCTTGTTGGTTTCGATGCGCTGCCCGACGAACTGCGTCCGTTCCGCCCGGGCTCTGCCCCCGATCATCCGCTGCATCTCGCCGGTCGTCGTGTGCGTGATGCGTTGGTTGCGCTCGGCCTTTCGGAGACGCGACCGATGCCGTTCACATCGACGGGTGATGAGAAGTCGCCGCGCGTGTTGAACCCGCTCGCCGACGATGAGCCGTATCTGCGCGCGTCGTTGCTCGACACGTTGGCGCGCCGCGCGGAGTACAACCTGTCGCGTATGAAGGGCAACGTCCGCTTGTTTGAAGTCGGGAACGCATTCGTTCCGTCGGGCGATCGCCTGCCGCGCGAAGAAGTGCGCATTGCGGCACTCATCATGGGGGCGCGTCGTCCGGCACATTTCACCGAGCCGCAGCCGCCCGCATTTGATGTGTGGGACATCAAGGCGCTCGCCGAACGTGTCGCCACGATTGCGTTTGGCGACGGTGAGGTGGGATTGCGTCCCGGTACGGACGGCGTGCTCTGGACGATCTATCACGAAGGAACCGGCGCGGTCGGAAACGTCGTGCGCGTTGATCTTGATCGGCCCGTGTGGGCTGCGGAAGCCTTTGGCGTCGAACTTACTTTGGGAGTGATGCCGTCAGCCGACATCGCGCCTGCCGGGTGCGCGGCGCACGTGACCACGATCGATAGAGCGGCGGCACCGACGGCCGCCATTCGCTTCCGTCCGTTGCCTGTGCAGCCAGCGGCTGAATTCGATCTCGCGCTGTTGGTGCCCGATGGCACGACAGCTGAGACGGTTGCCGCGACGCTGCAGAAGGCGGGCGGCGAACTGCTGGAAACTGTGTCGCTGTTTGACGAGTTCCGTGGCGCTGGTGTCGCCCCTGGCAACCGGAGTCTTGCGTTCGGGGTGACGGAACGTCAACCGCCACGCAAGACTGCGATAGCCCGCGGCGACACCGGCGCCACGGAACTCATCAAACAGCGACACGTTTTCCAGCAGTTCGCCGCCCGCCTTCTGCAGGGTCGCAGCAACCGTCTCAGCGGTCGTGC
>JBKJTE010000196.1:0-4493 GCA_046590495.1 Gemmatimonas sp.
ACGCCGAATCCCTGAAACCGACCGGTCGATGGCAACGTTGGCGCGACACTGAATGGCACCGACGCACTCCCGCCCGCCGTCTTGAGAGTGAGCGGATAACTCCCCGCCGTTGCACTCTTCGGAATGTTCACGTCAACGAACGCGTAGGTACCATTGGCACTCGTGCGCGCACGGGTACACGTCAACTTCGGACAGACGAACGACGCGCCGCCGAGGTTTTTTCCGTGAATGAGCAGCCGCACCGGGTTGATCGACGAATTGCCCCACCAATTGGGCGGGTCGACTTTGTCGACGATTGGTGCCTGAGCTGACGCAATCGATATTGCACCGATCTGTGTCGCCGCGAAACACAACTTGGTCCATCGCGTCATAGCATACCTCGGCTCGAAAGCCACATCAAAAAAATAAAAGCAACTGACTTACGGGGATCAAAACGGATCAACTGCTATGATCACGGCGATCTGTCCCGCGCACGGAGCAGATCCCGAAGATCGTGTTGAAATCCGTTTTAATCCCCGATAAGTCGGTTGCTGTTTGTCGTTTGCTTTTTGTCTCTTTCTCTTCTTTTCTGAACTACGCTGTCGCGAACTGTGCCTGCGCACGATCCGCAGCTTCGTTCACGTCCTTTACACGCAACGTCAGCAGCGCAGCGATGAACAGAAACACACCGCCGGCCATGACCGCGGCCAAGCGATTGTTGTCGAGCACATGATTCATCACCCAGCCGAAACCGACTGACGCAATGATTTCCGGAATGACGATGAAGAAATTGAAGATGCCCATGTAGACGCCGATTTTGTTGGACGGCAGCGAGCCCGCCAGGATCGAATAGGGCATGGAGAGAATGCTGCACCACGCGATACCAACGCCAACCATCGAGAGCAACAGCAGCTGTGGGTTGGTGATCACGCCGATCGACAACAGGCCGACCGCGCCGCACGTCAGGCAGATCGCATGCGTCTTTTTACGCCCAACGGCTGCTGCGATCTTGGGCAGGAAGAACGAGAAGACAAACGTCACCGCACTGTATGCGCCAAAGCAGATGCCGGCCCACTCGATCCCCTGCTGATACAACGGCGAGTTCGAGTCGGGCGCGCCAAACACATTGCGCGCAACTGCGACCGAGAAGTAGAGCCACATGCAGAAGAGACCGAGCCACGTGGCCATCTGCACAGCTGCCAATTGCTTCATTGTCTCAGGCATGTTCTTGGCCGCATCGAAAATCTCGCGCGCGCCGGCGAACGGTCCTTTGCTCGCCGCTTTCGCCTTACGAAACGCTTCCATGTCCGGCGGCGGAATTTCCTTGGGCGGCATGAACACGGTGTACATCACCGCTCCAAAGAACGCCGCCGCTCCAACAAAGAACGACAACTTTACCGTCGTTGGAATTGTCCCCGGCGCGCTGCCCGCCACCCCAAACCAGTTCGTCATCATCCACGGCAACGAACTCGCGATCACCGCACCAAGCCCAATGAAAAAGCTTTGCATCGCAAAACCTTTCGTGCGCTCACCCGGCGGCAACACATCAGCGACGAACGCGCGGAACGGCTCCATCGAAATATTGATCGATGTGTCGAGAATCCAGAGCAAACCGGCGGCCATCCACAGCGCCGTCACGTTCGGCATCGCGATCAATGCGATCGTGCTCAGAATCGCGCCGGTCAAAAAGTACGGGCGACGTCGGCCGAGCCCGGGCACCCACGTGTTGTCGCTCATGTGCCCGATGATCGGTTGCACGATGAGTCCGGTGAGTGGCGCGGCCAACCACAACATCGGAATCTGATCGGCACTCGCGCCCATGTATTCGTAGATGGCGCTCATGTTCGCCATCTGCAGGGCCCAGCCGAACTGAATGCCGAGGAAGCCGAAATTCATGTTCCACAACGTTGCGAACGACGTCGGTTTGCTCATCATCGACGACGAACCCTGCGCCGTTGCAGCCGACGTCTTCATGGCACTCATGTTGTGCGCTTCCGGTCGTAAGTGTCCACCAGCTCAGCGAGCCGATGCGTGATTTGCGGCGTGACCTGATCCCATGAAAAACGAAAACCCCAATTGCCTGCTTGACGTCCGGGCAAGTTCATCCGCGCTTCACCACCGAGGCCGAGTATGTCCTGCATCGGTACGAGCACCGTGTTCGCCACTGACGCGAGTGCGACGCGCATCATGACCCAGTGAATTTCGGTGCCGTCGCTGTTGAGATAGCGCTTCGCGTAGTCGTGTTCCTTCTCCACGTCTTCGGCGGTGCGCGTTGAATCACCAGCGCCCTGTGTCCACCAACCGACCGTCGTGTCGTTGTCGTGGGTGCCGGTGTACACGACCTTGTGGCGCGTGTAGTTGTGCGGCGTGAAGTCGTTTGCGCTGGAATCAGTTCCGAACGCGAATTGCAGAATCGCCATCCCGGGATACCCCATGCCATCGCGCAGCGCCGCGACTTCCGGCGTGATGAGTCCAAGATCTTCCGCGACGATGGGTAAAGGGCCGAGCGCCTGCTCGATCGCCTTGAAGAGCGCGTCGCCCGGCCCTTTCACCCACTTGCCGTTCACTGCTGTCGTGTCGTCACCAGGCACTTCCCAATACGACTCAAAGCCGCGAAAGTGATCGATGCGCACGATGTCAAACAGTTGAAACGATGCGCGCATCCGCTTCACCCACCACGCGTAGTTCTGCTCAGCCATCACATCCCAATCGTAAATCGGATTGCCCCACAGCTGACCGGTCGCGCTGAAATAGTCGGGCGGCACACCTGCCTGCACAATCGGATGCCCCTTCACGTCGAGCCTGAACAGCTTCGGATTGGCCCACACGTCTGCTGAATCGTGCGCGACATAGATGGGGAGATCGCCCATCAGCTGAATGCCCTTTGCCGCAGCGGCGCGCTTGAGTGCGTAGAACTGCGAGAAGAAGAAGTACTGCTGCATCTGCACGCGTTCGATCTGGACGCCAAGCTTGTCCCGCCAATGGGTCATCGCCGCTGGCTCGCGCGCTGCGATGTCTGCGTCCCACCCGGTCCACTGCACACCACCGAACGCCTGCTTCACGGCGATGAACAGCGCGTAATCGGGTAGCCAATCGGAATTCGCTGCAACAAAGGCATGGTAGCGGTTGTCGGGCACGAAGCGATCGCATGCCGCTTCGATCAGAACCTTCTTGTGCGCGATGACCTTTTCGAATTCGACCGTGTCCTTCGCGAAGTCGCCGCCTGTACCCGGCACTTCGATGAGCATCGGGTTGCCGGCAAACGCCGAGAAGCATTGATACGGCGAGTCACCATAGCCAGTGGGCCCAAGTGGCAGCATCTGCCAGATCTTGAGCCCAGTTGCGGTCATGAAATCGAGAAACTTGTGCGCTTCGGCACCCAGCTCCCCAATGCCGTGCGCACCGGGGAGCGAGGTGGGGTGGAGCAGAACGCCAGCGTTACGCGGGAAAGACATGACTACTCAGTGAGCGGTTTGCAGTTCGAGTATCGGGTTCGTAGTGAACTGCTCAACGCCCGGATTCCCCGCGACCGTTCCGGGCGAGAGCCAGGAACACCACCCCGGTGACCACCAACACGATGCCCCACCAGAGATTGATGTTCAGTCCGCCGGATTTGACGTACATCTCGGTGTTGCTCGCCGTCACGAGCCCGTACACACCGATCAGAATGCCGAGTGCGGCAAAGAGTCCGCCGATCGGATACCGCAGATCGAGTCCGCCTCCGCCGCCGCTCATAGGAACACCAGGTTGAGGATAGCCGTCGCCCCAAGCACGGCGACACCAAACACCACCGGACGTTGATACCACGCGAGATCACCATCACTCGGCTTGGGCGTCAACGCATACACCAGCCCTTTAAGCTCTTCGTCCGGACGCGGCTTAGTCGCAAGACTGACGATTGCCGAGATCACCACGCACGTCGTGAACGCCAGGATAGCGGTCCAGAAGGTTTGCGCCAGTTCGCTCGGATAGATGTGAATCGCGCCAAGGAATCCACCCTTCACCCCGGGCGATGCGCCAAGCGGCAACGTGAGACCATGATGCAGCATTGCGCCGCTCATGCCAGCAAGCAGTCCCCAGAACGCGCCATGCCCCGTGCTGCGCTTCCAGAACATGCCTAACGCGAACGTTGCAAAGAGTGGAGCGTTCACAAACGCGAAGACGAGTTGCAGCACTTCCATGATATTGTTGAACGCACCCGCGACATACGCGGCGGCAATCGAAAGGCCAACACCACCAACGGTTGCGGCACGCCCCATCCACAGGTAGTGCGCGTCTGACCCATTCTTCTTGATGTGGCTCTGATAGATATCGTACGTCCACACCGTATTGAACGCAGTCACGTTACCGGCCATGCCGGACATGAACGACGCGAGCAGCGCGGTTAGTCCGAGTCCGAGCATCCCCTCAGGGAAGAGCTTGATCAGCAACATCGGTGTCGCGAGATCGAAGTCGAGTACCGTGCGGCCAGTGCCGTCGATCAGCGGCTGACCAAGCGCGTTCAACTTTGCCGG
>JBKJTE010000223.1:0-19695 GCA_046590495.1 Gemmatimonas sp.
GCCGTTCCACTTCTGCTGCTGCGACCATGACCAACAGCGTTCCGTATCGTGCCACACACGGCACAGTTGACGACCCTGCCCGCTGCACGTTGACGAAGGTGGCGCGTCGCATGATCAGACGAGAGATCGCTCTGCTCATCAGCGTGACCTGCGTGGTCGCTTCGTTGCCCGCCAGCGCCCAGTCATCCGCGAGAGCCGAGGCGCCGACGCCGGTGTCAGTCGCGGAACTCGCTGCGGCGATGCGCGGCGAACAGCTGCTGGGATACAATCTGCGGGCGACATCGAATGGCGCGAGACTGCAGTCCGGCGTCATCCTCGCGGTGGCCCGCGCGGCGCACGCGCGCGACTCGCTGGGCGCGCCCTTCGTCATCACCGCTGATGCGTATCAGGCTGCCTTTCGTGACGTGCTCCGCGTTCCGACCGAATCGCTGCCGGTCTTCATCCGCATCGCCACCGAGTACCATGAGGATCTCGTTGTCGAGCACCGCTACTCGCGTGTCATCGAAGCCGTTGTGCAGGGGCCGACACCGGCGATGGCGGTGCGCGTGCACGGCGGATGGAGCGACCCGACGCGAAGCCGCTACACATACGACGACAACAGTGGTTCGCCGAAATTGCGCGTCATGCACGAGCGCGACACGCGCTACACCATCGTCGACTACGGCGACATGATCCTGCAGGACCGCATCAGCGGTGTCGGCGGCCGCGCGACATCAGGATTGCTCGGACTTGCATTCACGGTGCTCGGCGATGCCCGCGCCACGCAGTCGCGATTCGCGGCCGCACCGCAGGGCGTGCAAGTCGCGCGCGTCTCCGCCAAGGCGGCGTTGTTCTCCAAGACGCAAACCGTCACCGTGCGTGCCGATGGCGTCGCCGAACCCGGTATTCCCGATGGCCGCGACGATCTGGCGGCCATCGAGAATCGATTGAAACGAAAGATCGAACTGCGCTTCGGACCTGACTCCATTCCGTGATACGGAGTGCCTTAGGTCCTGCCACGCAGGCTAAGGCATCGCCGCGAGTTGCGCGGCCATCTTGCGGTAGTACGTGAGCTGTGTGCGTTGATCCGCAGTCGGCGCACCCGCCCAGCGCCCCACGGCACCATACAGTGTGCCAATGCGCGACATCAGTTCCTGTGCCTGGCGTCGGCGATCGAGCGTTGTGCCATCGGTCGCCTTGTTGCTGCGCATCCGATCGGCCACCGGCGCATAACTCGTCACGAGCGCTGCGATCTCGCGATTGAACGCGGTCCACGTCGCGCGGTCCGCCGAGGTGATCGTCACACGCGGATCGTCGCGCACCACGACGCGCTGTTCGTGCGTGGTGCCGTTCACCACAAGCCGCACGCGATACGTGCCCGGCGGCACGAGCGGACCGGGCGTGCTGCTGCGCGGCCCATCTTCGTCATCTTCGCCGCCACCGCTGCGCAGCGGTACATCGTCGTAGCGCAGGTTCCACACGACGCGATTGATGCCGCGCATCGATTTGGCTACGAGCGTCTGCACCTTCGCGCCGGTCATGTCGTGCACGGTCAGTGTGATGCTCGTGCCCGCGTTCGCGACCCAGTAGTCGACCAGTGCGCCGTTGGCGGGATTCTCGCCGCGGAACACCATATCGCCGGCGTGCGGGCGCAGATTCGTCATACGGATTTCATACGCGGGTTGCAACGAAAACAAATGCGCGGGTGATGCAATCACCGCCGGCGTGAGCTCCTGCAGTGCGTTGATCTGATCGAGAATCCAGACGCCGCGCGCATGCGATCCGAGCACGAGTGCGTTGTCGCGCGGATGTACCACGATATCGTTGAACGGCATGGTCGGCATGTTGTTGCGTAGCGCGATCCAATGCGCGCCCGTATCCAGCGAGACGAACGCGCCGAACTCGGTGGCGAGATAGAGCAGGCCTGGACGACGCGGATCTTCGCGCACCGCGCGCGCCACGCGATTGGCCGGCAGGTCGCCGACGATCGATGTCCACGTCGCGCCGAAATCGGTCGTACGGTAGACGTAGTTTTTGAAGTCATCGCTGCGATGGTTGTCGACGACCACATACGCGGTGCCCGCGGCATGCGGCGACGCCTCGACGCCGGCAAACCATGCACCGGTCGGCGCACCAGGAAAGCGCGTTTGTTGATCCTGCCAGGTCGCGCCGGCATCGCGCGACACGCGAAAGCGCCCGTCATCCGTGCCGACGTACAATACGCCGCGCTGTTTCGGCGATTCGGCAAGCGCGGTCACGCCGGGGAAGTACGGAACGCCATCGTCGATGGAGAGCGTCTTCTCCGATGGCGTACGGCCCATCAGCGGCAGCGTCGACCGATCGACGCCGGTCGTCATGTCGCCCAAGTCGGTCCACGTGCGACCCGCATCGCGCGAGCGAAAGAGATGCTGCATGCCGACGTACAGCGTGCTCGTATCGTGCGGCGACAGCACCACGGGCGAATCCCAGTTGGCGGGATGCATCGCATTGCCGAGTATTTCCGTGGCGCCGGGCTTACCCCACGTGTTCCAGTTGCGGCGGCCGGCAATGTGTCCTTGGCTGTCGCCGGGACGGATGTCCTGCAGCTGCCAGGTGCGCGTGTCGTTGCGCTGAAGCCCGAGGAATTGCGACGCCGAATAGACTGAGCGCCAATTGAGCGGATTGGGAACGACGTAGAACCCGTCGCCGCCACACAGTCGCGACCAGCTCTCGTTCAGAATACCACTCGTGTTCCAGCTCGCACTGGGCCCCATCCAGCAGCCGTTGTCCTGCAGCCCGCCGTACACGTTGAACGGGATCGCGTTGTCGACGCGCACGTGGTAGAACTGTGACAGCGGCAGCGACGGTACGTACAGGAATTTCACACCGCGATCGTAGCTGATGCCGATACCACCGTCGTCGAGTTTGATCACGTGACGGCCATCGCGCGGGTCCACCCAGACAAAGCGATCGTCGCCGTGCGTGGTCGTGCGTGGTGCCGTGAACGTCTTGCCACCATCGTCACTGAACGAGTACGCGTTGAGCATGTAGATGCGCTTGTCGTCGTTCGGATCGATCGTGGGCTGACTGCCGTACATGGGGCGCGGATTCCAGTCGCTCATGAAGCGCCACGTGGCGCCCTTGTCTTCGCTGCGATAGACGCCCGCCTTGCGCGTGATGTACGCCGTGGACGCGTTGTAGCGCTCACCCTGCTCAATGCTCACGACGACGATGTTCGAATTTTTGCGATAGACCGCGATTCCAATGCGTCCAACCTCGCCGTCAGGAAGACCGTTGCCCGTGAGCTTGGTCCACGTCACGCCCGCATCGGTACTCTTCCAGAGCGCGCTACCCGGTCCACCGCCGTCGAAGCCGAACGCACTGCGACGACGCTGATATGTCGCGGCGTACATGATGGACGGATCCTGCCAATCCATCGCGACGTCGGTGCCGCCGGTTTCGTCATCCACGAACAGCGTGCGCGTCCAGGTACTGCCGCCGTCGGTCGTGCGATACAGTCCGCGCTCGCCGCCCGCGCCCCATACCGAACCCTGTGCGGCCACGAAGGCGAGGTCGGGGTTGGTCGGATGCAGCAGGATGCGGCCGATGTGCATGCTCGTGCGCAAGCCGACGTTGCGCCAAGTGGTGCCGCCGTCGGTGCTCTTGTACACACCGTCGCCCCACCCCACGCTCTGCCGACTCGCGCGTTCACCGGTGCCCACCCACACGATGCGCGGGTCGGGTTGATAGATCGCGACGTCGCCGATGGAGTGTACCGGCGCAGAATCAAAGAGGGACGTCCACGTCACGCCGTTGTCCGTCGTGCGCCACAAACCACCGGTCGCACCGGCCACATACATGGTGTACGGGTTGGACTCGACGACATCCATGTCGACCACGCGGCCGGACATGGAGGCCGGTCCGATGCTGCGCAGACGGAGGCCGGCGAGGTCGGCGCTGGCGAAGGGCGCCTGTGCGTGCAGCGAGGCGGCGCTGCAGGCAACGAACAGTACGAGTCGACGAACGGTCCGGATCGGACGGATGGGCGAACGGAGCATCGTGGGTGCGAGTGACATGGTGGCGGAGCAGTTGGTCGAGCAATTTCTCAAACAGCGTACGCCGCGCTCGCGACATCCCAGTTGAGCGCACCAAGCACGGCATCGAGGTAGTCAGCGCGACGGTTCTGGTATTTCAGGTAATACGCATGCTCCCACACGTCGACGCCGAGCACGGGCCATGCTCCGTCGGAGAGAGGCGTGTCCTGATTCGGCATCGCTTTGACGGTGAGTTTTCCGGCGCCATCGCGCACGAGCCAGGTCCACCCCGAACCAAACTGACCGAGACCCGCGGCTTTCAGTGCGGCCACGCACGCGGCGAGTGATCCGAAGTCGCGCGTGATCGCGGCAGCAAGCGCACCAGTCGGCGCCTTTGCACCACCCGGCGCGAGCAGCGGCCAGAACATCGAGTGATTGGCATGACCGCCACCGTTGTTGCGCACGGCGTTTCGCACGGCATCCGGCAACGACGACAGACTCGCCAGCAGTTCGCGCAGCGTCTTGGCTTGCAGCGCGGTCTGCGTCTCGAGTGCCTTGTTGAGATTCGTCACGTACGTCGCATGATGCTTGTCGTGATGAATACCCATCGTGGTCGCGTCGACAGTCGGTTCGACGGCGTCGTTGGCGTAGCCCAGTGGCGGCAGCGAAAACGGATACTTCTGCGCTAGGACGTCCGCGGCGAGGTGCCAGTTGCGGGTCGCGGCGGCGAGATCAGTCGCGCTCAGCATGCCAAGGCCAACGGCCGCGGCTGAGGAAGTGCGAACAAACGAGCGACGGTCCATGGGAGGGTTGGTCGGTGTGGGGACAGCGGACATTGGAGCTTGTTGAACTACAGTGACCAGTTGGCAGTTCGAGTAGCGGGTTGCCAGTGGAACAACTCACAACTCACAACCCAGAACTCACCACTCACCACTCACCACGCTATTCAAACTGCGTGGTGGGTGGTGGGTTTTGAGTCACGCGTTTCGAGTTTGAGTTTCGAGTGTTGCGGTTCACTGGCAGCTGGTGACTCGAACTGCAAACTCAAAGCTTCGCAGTCTACAGTGCTGCGCCTCGCACTTCAGTATCGGGTCAAGTACCGCTCCAGCTCCCAAGCACTCACCTGCCCGTTGTACTCCCGCCACTCACTACGCTTCGCCGCCAGGAACTGCTGCGTCACATGCTCGCCCAGCGCCGCGGTGATGACCTCGCTCTTCTCGAGTTCGTCGCAGGCTTCGTTGAGATCGTGCGGGAGATCGTCCACGCGCAAACGGCGGCGTTCGCGGAACGACATCTCCCAGATATTCGTGTTCACCGGCTCGCGCCAATCCGCTTCGGTGGCGAGTCCGTCGAGCCCGGCCGCCAGCATCACCGTGAGCGCGAGATACGGGTTCGCACTCGGGTCGGGCGTGCGCAGCTCCAGTCGTGTCCCAGCGCCCCGTCGTTCTGGTACCCGGATCATCGGCGAACGATTTCGCATGCTCCACGCCACATTCACCGGCGCTTCAAAGCCCGGTACCAGTCGCTTGTAGGAGTTCACCAGCGGATTGGTGACTGCCGTCAGCGCACGTGCATGCTTGAGCAACCCACCGATGTAGTGCAACGCCGTCTGCGACAGCTCCCATTCGCGCTGCGGGTCCCAGAAGGCGTTCTGCCCCTGCTTGAAGAGCGATTGGTGGGTGTGCATGCCGCTCCCATTCTGCCCGAACACGGGCTTGGGCATGAACGACGCGATCAATCCAAACTGACGCGCGACCTGCTTTACGACGAAGCGGAACGTCGCGATGTTGTCGGCCGTGTGCAGCGCGTCCGCGTAGCGGAAATCGATCTCATGCTGACCATGCGCGACTTCGTGGTGCGCGGCTTCCACTTCAAAGCCCATCTGCTCGAGCACGTCTACAATGGCCCGACGGGCGTCTTCACCCAAGTCCATCGGCGCGAGATCGAAGTAGCCGCCGACATCGTGAGTGTCCGTGGCCGGACGTCCGTCCGCGGCGGCCTTGAAGAGAAAGAATTCCGCTTCCATCCCCGCGTTCATCACGAAGCCTTGGCTCGCCGCACGCGCCAGTTGTCGCTTGAGCACACCGCGCGGGTCGCCCGAAAACGGCGAACCATCGGGCATCGACACATCGCAGATCACGCGCCCCACGCGCGCCGACGGATCGCCCCACGGAAAGATCTGAAACGTGGACAAATCAGGCACGAGCAGCATGTCCGATTCTTCGACACGCACAAACCCTTCGATGCTCGACCCGTCGAACATGATGTCGCCGTGCAGTGCTTTCCTGAACTGCGACGACGGAATCTCAACGTTCTTGATGACGCCGAGAATGTCGGTAAACTGCAGGCGGAGAAAACGCACCTGCTGCGCTTCAGCGAGTTCGAGAATGTCGCTCGCGGTCGCGCCACTCAGGTCGGCGGGGACGATAGATCGGCTGGGATGAGGCACACCTAAACGTGACCGAGGAACCAGTGCGCGTCGAGTGCGAACGTCACGCCGCCGATGGCACTCGGCGACTCTCCGCCGCAAATGCTACGAGCCGAGCGCGCGCTCGATGGCGTTCGTCAACGAGGTGTCGCCAGGCGCGATCGGGCCGATTTTGCGCCAGCGCAGAATCCCGTTCTTGTCGATCAGATAGGTCGACGGAACGCCGACCGTGCGAAATAGCGCAGTCGTGCGTTCGTCGGGATCACGCCAGATCGGGAACGTCATCTTGAAATCACGCACAAAGGTGCGGATCGCATCGTCAGTACCATCGGTGTCGACACTCACGCCGATCGTTTCCAGCCCCTGGTCGTGATAGCGCGCGTGCACCGCCACCAACTCCGGAATCTCGGTGCGACACGGGTGACACCACGTCGCCCAGATGTTCATCAGCACAACTCTGCCGCGGTTGTTCGCGAGCGATACGGAGTCGCCGTCCAGCGAGACGGTGGCAAATGATGGCGCGGGCGCACCGATCTCCACGCGGCCGTCGCTGACCGCAACTGAACCCTTATCGCCGGCGTTCGCCGTCTTGTCAGTCTTGCTGCACGCACAGATCACAAGTGTCGCGCCGACGATGAGCAAACGCGCAACAGGGCGGGCCAACTGTCCGCCAACGCCCGCGCTCACTTGAACTCCCCCACCGACGCGCGCGCCACCCGCACCACCGAGGGCTTTCCCGCCACCGTCCACGCAAACATCACGTTCGAGCCTGTGATCACGGTCTTCGGAAATCCGCTCGCGCGCGCGGCACTCGACGCCGCGATAGTCACCGGTGTTCCCGGCTTGCCATCGCGCGACACGCGTCGTGCGCGCACCGCCGCACCATCGCCACCCGTGCGCTCAACCCACGTCACCAGCGCACCGCCATCGGCGAGCAGCGCAATGTCCACCCGACCCGCAGGTAAGCCAGCGTCGATGCGTGTCGGTGCAGTGAATGTCGCGCCGGCGTCGTCAGAAAAAGCGACGTTCACGCGTCCGCTGTCGTTCGGTGCGGTGAACCACGCCAACGCGACCCGTTTCCCATTTGCCGCGACCGCCGGGCCATTCACCGGACAGGCAGCGATCTTCCAACCGTCGTCGTGCACCGCTACACCGGGCACCCATTTGCCCGCGACACGACGCGTGATGTAGATGTCGCGAATTTCTTCGGGCGAACGATTGCGATAGATCACGATCGGACCGGCACTGGTCAGTGCGGCCGCGTTCTGACAGCAGTCGCAGGTACGATCGTCGAGCAGCACTTCAGCGCCACGTGTGCCATTCGGCGCGAGTGTCGTCGTCATCAGCGTCATCTGGTTCGACATGTCATGACCGCTTTTGCTGAACCGGCGTCCGTCGAGCCACGCCGCGCTGAGCGTCGTGCCTTCGTGCCACATCGCCACGAAGCCATGTTCTGATTCGGTGGAGTCGCGATGCGGCGTAACGGGCCCGCTCCACGTCGCGCCGCCGTCATTCGACTGCGAGATGCGCACGCCGTACGCGTACGTGCTTTTCCCGTTGCGCTGCAGCCAATGCGCCGCAAGCTGATTCTTCCCCAGCACTTCGATGGCGGGGAAATCGGCCCAGTTCACGAAAAAGTCCTTCCGTTGCACGATCGTGCGAGGTGCCGACCACTTGGTACCATCGTGGACAGCAAAACGCAGCGCGGTTCCACCGGAGTCGGTCTGCAGCCAGTTCATGAACACTCGGCCGTCAGGCGCGACCGTGAGGAATGGCTCCGCGCTGCCAGCGCCGGCCGGGCTTGCGACGCTGTCGATGGCGAATGACGTGGAAGGCGTCGCGATGCGAGCGCGCGTCCCAACGGCCGCGACGCTGGCAGCAACGGCAGTAACAAACAGGGCAAGCTTCATCTCGGTATTGCGTAGTCGGTAGTCGGTGATCGGCAGCGTCGAACCAAGAAGGCTTCGTGGCCACCCCAGATGTCGTCCAACTCAAAACTCAGAACCAGAAACTCACCACCCACCACTAGCAGTTAAACACCACAACCGCCTCGCCGCACTCAAATCCGGGTACCCCTTCGCCTCCCCCGTCCGGTACCTTACTCCCGTCATGACTCCTCCTTCCAACTCCGGGGCAAACGCCCCTTCCGGCGCACCGAATCAGGGTGCCGGCTTCTGCGCTGCATGCGGCGCTCCTCTCGCCGTCGGTGCGCGCTTTTGCCATCGCTGTGGCACTCCGTTCGGTCAGGGCGTTCCGCTCGCTCGGGCCGGAGGGGCGACGAACAATGTCGCGTCGGTGCTGCCGTGGGGCGTCGCGTTCGTCGCGCTACTGGCGCTGGTCGCCAATTTTGCCGGAAAGAACTTTGGCAGCGCCAAGGGCTCTTCTGTTGACGGGTCATCCAACGCACTCCCAACCAGCGCTATCGACGGCGGCGGCGGCGGTGGCGGTGGCGGCGGCGGCGCGCCGGTCGCGGCAGCCGGGGGCGGTGGCGGTGGAATGGCGGCGCCCAACATCGCCAATCTGTCTCCCAGCGAACGCGCGGTCCGGCTCTATAACCGTATCATGGAGTACTCGGAGGCCGGAAAGACCGATTCGGTCGGCTTCTTTGCGCCGATGGCGATGGCGTCTCACGAAATGTTGACGGCGCCCACCGCCGACGAGCGCTATCACTTTGGCCGCATTGCCGAAGTGACCAACAACGCTGCGGTCGCCAAAGCGCAGGCCGACACGATTCTCGCCGAAAATCAGTCCAACCTGCTCGGGCTTCTCCTCGGCGCCCGCGCTGCTCGCCTCTCCAAAGACGTCAACGCCGAGCGTACGTACAGCAAGCTGCTGCTCAAGGTTGCGGACAAGGAATTGGCGACAAAGAACACCGACTACGAGCTGCACCGCGCCGAGATTGATCGCGCTATCGCTGAGGCGAAGAAGTTGAACTGATCACCAACGGGCGAGGGCAGGGCATGTCGCAATGACGACATCTGACGTACCCGGCACCGACGCGCCCTCGCCCGATCGGCCAGCGCGCGCGACCGCGGCGCCTGCCGTGCTGACGCAATTTGTCCGCGATCTGGCCAGCAGCACGCTCACCGTTCGCGCGCTGCTCGATCGCATGGCTGATACGGCCAACGATCTCGTGCACGCCGAAGGCAGCTGCGTGCTCGAATTGAAGGGCGATACGTTTGTTGTCGTCGCACCCAGTGGCAGCACGCGCGCGTTCGAAGGACGCGAGTTCCGCATCAACGATGATCCGTCGCTCTTTCGCGACGCGCTGACTTCGCGGCTGCCGATCCTGACCAACGATGCCCAGCGCGACCCGCGTGTGGACAATCGGTTTCGAGTCGGGCTGAGCACGCGACAGATCGCCGTCGTTCCGATCATCGTCGAAGATGCCGTCTCGGGGCTGCTGGTCTGCGTCAACTCCGCACACGGCGCGTTCTCCACCGTCGACATCGATCTGCTCGGTCACCTCGCCGATCACAGTGCGCTGGTGCTTCGGAGTCAACGGCTGGTGCAGCGGGCGGAACTCGCGGCGATCGATGCGCGACATCGTGCCGAAGACGCGGCGATGGCGGCGCGTCGCAACGCCGTCCTGGCGCGCACCGCGCGCGCGCTCGCCGACTCGGTCACGCGCACCGGTGTGTACGAGGGACTCGCGCGCGTGCTCAGTGAAGAGTTGAAAGCGAGTGGGTTCGCGGTGTACGAGGCCAATCCGCAACTGCGCACGGTGCGGCTGGAGTATCAGTGGGGAGCGGGACTCGTTGACGAAGATGCGATCGCGGCGAGCTTCTGGCGCTCGCGACTTGGGAGTGCCGTCGACGACGGGCGTTCGGATTTCATCGAAAGTCTCGCTGAGGCAACGGTGCCGGATGAACTCGACGCCTCGGCGCCGCTGCAGGCGTCAGGGTTGAATGCCGTCGCGCTGTTGCCGCTCATGCTCGAGGAGCGTGCGCAGGGTTTGCTCTCGGTGCGCTATCGGGGCACGCATCACTTTGACGAGGACGAACGCCAGCTGCTGCGCGATATCGCGACGCAGGTTGTGCTCGCGTTTCGCAACGCCGTCAACCTCGCAGAGCTCGAGCGACGCGCGCAGCGTCTCACGGCACTCGCGCGGGCCCAGCATCAGCTCACGCACGTCGTCGGTGAAGACACACTCCCGCAAACCATCGCCGATGCCGTACGTGGCGTGATCCCGAGTGCCATCTGCGACATTTTTGCGTCGGCAACTGACGGTCTCACACGGGTCCTCACCACGCGTGACGGTCAACCTACACAGCATGGGCCGGTGAGCGACGTTGAACTGGCACTCGCGAACGAAACCTTTGCGACCGGCGTCTCGCGGCTCGCCGTCCACATCGACGAAACCCGCTACTGGTCGCGCGGGTCGTCGGAGCTGTGTGCCACCGTCCGATTTGGCAGCCGGAGCACGGGCGTGTTACGTCTGCTTTCGCCGGAGCCCGACGCATTCGACCTGCAGGATCTCGATCTGCTGACGATTCTGGCGCGTCAGGCCGGTACCGCTGTTGAAACGTCGCGATTGTTTACGCTCTCTGACTTTCAGCGCCAACGTGCGGAAGGCGCGGCCGAACTTGCACGTGTCACGTTGCAAGCGAGTTCACTGGCCGAGGGTGCGAACGAACTGTTGCATGTGCTCGATCGGTTTGTGCCGTCCATCGGCAAAGCGATCGGCGTCGCACGCGCACGTGACGGTCACATCGAATACGTGGCGGCCAGCGGCACCCTCGATGTGCTGAAGGGACACCGGCCAGGTGGCACCAAAGGCGTGTCGTCCATCGCACCTGATGGTCGCCCGCGCGAACTCGCGTCGTTGCGCGACGTTGCGCCGGCCGCACTCGCCGCGACCGTCCCCGACGAATGGGGGTTTGTCGTGCCACTCGCCGCGCGCGACCGCACCCTTGGCGTGCTGGTCGTGTCATCGCCGCGCAAAGCGCCACTGCTGCGGCGCGATCGTGTCACACTCGAACGATTGTCGACATCGCTCGCGCTCGCGCTCGACGCGCTCCTGCTCGACGAAGAAGAACGACTCTCGCGCGAACGCGAACACCTGCTGGCCACCGCGCTCACCACCATCGATCACCCGATATTCATTCTCGATCGCGTCGGTGTGCGCTACGCCAATCCTGCGGCCGCACGCGAGTACGGCTGGTCGCAGACGGAGTTGATGGAGATGCGCTTCGAACAGCTGGTGATGAAGGTGCGGCCCAACGGATCGCAACAGGATATCCCGCTGCTCGAAGACGGCGTCAGTCTGACCGAGCATGTGCATCGCCGTCGCGACGACACGGAATTTCCGGCCGCAGTCACGATCAGTCCGCTCACCTCGCAAGACGGCGAGCAGCTGGGGCATGTCGTGAGCGTTCGGAACGTCAGCGCCGATCGGCGCATCGCGGAACAGCTGCGTCATACAGAAAAGATGGTCGCGCTTGGCGAACTGGTGGCCGGCGTTGCGCACGAAATCAACAATCCGCTCACCGGCATCTCGGCGTTCGCCCAGCTGTTGCTCGAAGAACATCTCGAAGGCGATCAGCGTGAATCGGTGCAGCTCATCAAGCAGGAAAGCGATCGCGCCAAGACGGTCATTCGCGATCTGCTGATCTTTGCGCGCAAGACCGAGTCGGTCACGGCGCCCTTCGATCTCAACGATCTGATCGAACAGACGTTGCGCCTGCGCGCGTATCCGCTGCGCAGCGCCGGAGTTCGCGTCGAACTCCAGCTCGACTCGGCCTTGCCGCGCGTCCCCGGCGATCCGCAAAAGCTCCAGCAGGTGGTACTCAACATCATCGCCAACGCCGAATACGCGATGGAGGGGCGTGAGACCCGTCTGCTGACGGTGGCCACGCGTGTGGACGGCGTGCACGCGGTCGTCACGGCGACCGACACGGGTCGCGGAATGCCGGCCGAAGTGCGTCACCGGATCTTCGAACCGTTCTTTACGACCAAGGCGGAGGGGTTGGGAACGGGACTTGGGTTGAGCGTCAGCTATGGCATCATTCAGGCGCATGGTGGTACGATCGATGTACAATCGGAGGTGGGGATCGGGACGACCGTGACCATCACGCTCCCGATCACAGCCACCGACACACCCATGGCCGGGGATGCACCCGTTCAGGTGTTTGCGAATCTTCGAACGACTCCTTGATTAGTGTGCGTATGAATTCGCCGGCCATGTCTGATCCATTTACCGCCATCGATGCGGCCGCTGCGGCCATCGCGGACGATTCGCTCCGCCGCATTCTGGTCGTCGATGATGAATCCACGATCCGGCTCGCGCTGAGCCGGTTTCTTCGAACGCGCGGGTTTGAAGTCGACGTCGCCGACTCGGGGAGCGCCGCGCTGCAGCAGCTGGCGACAGCCAAGTTCGCGCTCATGCTCTGCGATCTGCGCATGCCCGGCATCAGCGGGCTTGAAACGGTGCCGCGCGCACTCGAAATCGATCCGGATCTGGGCGTCATCATGCTCACCGCAGTCAACGACGCCACCAGTGCGACTGACGCGCTGTCGTCCGGTGCCTTTGACTATCTGCTCAAGCCGGTCGAACTCCCCGACCTGCAATCGGCGGTTGAGCGCGCCATGCGGCGTCGCAGTCGCGCCATCGAACGGCGCGCGACCGATCGGCTCATTCGCGAGGAAGTGGCGCTCCGCACGTCGGAGCTCGAGCGCGAGAAAAGTGCCCTGCGTGAGCTCACGGTCAGTATCGCCGAAACGCTGATCAATGCGATGGAGGCGAAAGACGTCTACCTCCGTGGGCATTCGCACCGTGTCGCTGAACTCGGCGCGCACATCGGAGCGGAGTTGGGGCTCGACTACGCCTACATCGAGCGGATCCGCCTCGCGGGGCGACTGCACGACGTCGGCAAGATCGGCATCCGCGAGGCCGTGCTGAACAAGGCGGGCCCGCTGACCGCAGACGAATTCGACCACGTCAAAGACCACGTTCGTTTTGGTGTCGATATCCTGCGCCCGCTCCAGCATCTGGGCGAAATCATCGACTACGTCCAGGACCACCACGAGCACTGGGATGGGAGCGGGTATCCACGCGGCCTCGCCGGCGACACGATCGCGCTGGGCGGGCGGATACTCACCGCCGCCGATGCCTTCGACGCGCTCACGTCGCAGCGTGCCTACCGCGACCCGATGCAACCGACGACCACGCTCGATTATCTGCGGACACAGGCGGGCCGGCTGCTCGAGCCCAGGATTTACGAGGCGCTCAAGGTGGTGGTGGCGAGGGGCGCGGTCCCCGGGATACCTAGGATCTGAGCGGGGCGGGCGGGATCGGGGTTTTGCACTGCCACCGACGTTTTGAGTGGTGAGTACGAGTTCGAAGTTGGCAGTCAGGCCGACTCGGAACCCGCAACTCGAACTCACCACTCAAAACGTCAGTGGCAGTTCGCTTTTCTTGGCAAATCTTCACCCTCTTCGCTGCCTGCGCTTGACGTAGCCCCGCCGTCTTTGTACTAGGGTGTGTGCAGAACGCGCGGCACAATTGCAGTTGTCACGTGCGATGCACGTGCGGGAGTTCGCAGTTGCTCCCGGATACCCTGAGTTTCGACTATTTCGAAGGAGGAGGCGGTCATGCCGCGTGGTGACGAGATGTCTGAAGAGCTCCAGTTCCTCGATCGCGACGAACTGCATGATATGGGTGGATACGGCGGCTCCTCCTACGACGAAGAGGAAGAAGAGGACGGGTACGGCCTCCCGTCCGATGACGGCGATAGTCTGTGGGATAGCGCCGACGACACCGACGAAGACGATGACGATGACGACGACGATGGATTCGAAGAGGAATCGGTTGACGAAGAAGACGAGGAAGATGATCTCTTCGGCCGTCCGATCGTGCGTCGTGGCCCCGGTCGTCCGCCCAAGAACCCGGGCGCGCCGCGCCCTGCGCCCAAGGCCAAGCCTGCGCCCCCAGTAGTCCCCGAAGAACCGGCCGCTCCGCCGGCCGCTGCACCGGCGCCCACGCCCAAGCCTGCCGCGGCTCCGAAAGCGCCCAAGGCACCGAAGGCTGCAAAAGCGCCGGCCGCACCGGTCGCGGCGCCGGTCGAAGCCGAGCCCAAAGCCGCCGCAGCCAAGACGGCCGCGCCGGCCAAACCGGCCGCGCCGGTGAAGGCTGCTCCGGCCAAGCCAGCCGTCGCCAAGCCAGCACAAGCAAAGGCCGCACCCGCAAAGGCCGCACCCGTCGCCAAGAAATCCGCACCTGCCGCGCCGGCCAAGAAAGCCGCACCCGCACCGCCGGCCACGAAGGCGGCGCCCGCGAAGAAGGCACCCGCTGCAAAGAAAGTCGCATCAGTGAAGAAGGCTGCACCCGCCAGGAAAGCAGCGCCCGCGAAGAAGCCGGTCGCCAAAAAAGCCGCGCCCAAAAAGGCCGCAGCCAAGAATCCCGCGCCGAAAAAGGCACCGGCGAAAAAGCCGACGCCCAAGAAGGCTGCACCAAAGAAGGGCGCGCGTCGCCGGTAACCAGGCCAGCGCTCCACCATCAGATCGTCGCTACGACAGGGGCGCGGGTAACCGCGCCCCTGTTCGCGTCTCCGCCCGTCTCTAACTTCCTCGCGTGACCCCCTCTTCGATGGAAGGCAGCGCAGTTCACCGGTTCGATCAGTCGCCGTTTGCCCGAAGCATCCTCGACGCGTTGCCACTTACCGTCTGGTCGGTGGACCTCAATGGATGCATCACGGCGGCCAACGGCTCCTGGTCACGCTTTGCGCGCGAGAATGGCGCCCCCGCACTCTCGATCGAGGCCGACGTCTGCGGACGCTCGATTTTCAGCAACATGGCCGACGATTCGTCGCGCGATCAGATCGAACGCGCGATGACGCTACTGCGCGAACGGGTCGTGCCCGTCGTGCGCTGGGAATTTCCCTGCAATTCGCCGGACGAAGAACGCGTCTTTCTGATGCATGTGACGGCGCTTGAAGAGCGCGGGGCCATCACCGGCTTCGTTTTCGCCACCGTCGACATCACGCCCAGTCATCGCTCTCGTGAAGCGCTGATCAATACCGGTATCGCACTCGCCGAAGCGATCGCACTCGATCGCGTCTACGCCGAAGTCGCGCACCAGCTGCAGCGCGCGGTGCCGTCCACCGGCTTTGTGATCGCCCTCGCCGACGATGACACGGCCGAAATTCACATCGCGCATCGTCAAGGCTACGTCGACGGCGCCGACAAGTCGTCTCCAATGCTCGAGCAGCGATTACTCCGGACTTGGCTCGACGCCCTCGCAAAAGGGCACGTTGTGCGCGAACACTCGAGCGCCGGCCTCGAAATCACCGCCCCCCTCATCAGCGCTGAAGGCGTACTCGGCGCGATCACCATTCGCGCCGAACGCATCGAGTCGGAGCAGGCGCTCGAAGAAGCGGAACGAGTGCTCGCCGTTGTCGCTGCACAGACTGCCGTCGCAATTGAACGCGCCTGGCTGGTGCAGCGTGTTGAACAGAAGCGTCGCCTCGAAGCGATCGGCGAAGTCGCGGCCGGCGTCGCCCATGAACTGCGCAATCCCCTCTTCGGCATTTCATCCGCGGCGCAGCTGCTGCAATTCCGCTCGCGCGACGATCCGGTGGTCGAAAAAAATGTTGGGCGCATACTGCGCGAAGTCGAACGACTCAACCGCATGGTGACATCGCTGCTGGAGTTCGGTCGTCCGAACGCCGCACACCTTGCACCGGTCGACCCCGACGCCGTGTGGGATGACATTCTCGAGGGCGAACGCGGTCGGCTTGAAGGCAAGCAACTGACGTTGAAACGCACGCGTACCGATTCGCCGTTGCGCTCCCTGCTCGATGTCGAACAGTTCGGCCAGGTGTGCCGCAACGTACTCGTGAATGCCTGCGACGCCGCACCCGAGGGAAGCGAACTCACAATCGTCGCGCAGCCCTCACCGATGGGCGGATGGCGCTGTCGTCTGACAAACGGCGGTCCGCCAATTCCAGCCGATGTACTGCCGCGCGTGTTCGAGTTCTTCTACTCGACGAAAACGGGAGGCACCGGGATCGGACTCGCGCTCTGTCAGCGCATCATGGACGAACATCGCGGCAGCATCACGATCGAGAGCGTTGCCGAGTCCGGAACGACCGTGACGATCACACTTCCACCGACGGCGGCCACGTGACGCTGTCGGTGTTGGTCGTGGATGACGACGAGTCGATACGTTTGACGCTGATCGAATTCTTCGAAACGTTCGGCTATACCGCGCGCGGTGCCGGCACCGCAACGGAAGCGCGCCGACTCGCGGCCGAAGATGCACCCGATGTTGTGCTGCTCGATCTGCGTCTCCCGGATGCCGATGGCGTGCTCACCCTCGACGTGCTCCGCGCCGACGATCCCGAGGTCGGCGTCATTCTGCTCACCGGTTACGCCGACGTTCGGATTGCGGTGCAGGCAATGCAGCATGGCGCCTCCGACGTGCTTGAGAAACCGGTTGATCTTGAAGTGTTGGCTGCCGCCGTGTTGCGCGCCGCCGAACGTGGACGCATGCGGCAGGAGCTCGCCATGCTCCGGGCGCGTGCGCGCGCGTCCGACAGTGATGCACCTTCCAGCGACACGCAAACGCTTGCACCGACACTCGCGCAGCTGGTTGACCTCGCGGCCCGCAACGCCGACGCACCGATTCTGCTGCAAGGCGAAACGGGAACCGGCAAAGGCTTTGTCGCTCGTCAGATTCACGAACGGTCGACACGCGCCAACGCACCATTCGTTGAGATCAACTGCGCATCGCTGTCCTCGACATTCTTTGAAAGCGAACTCTTTGGACACGAACGCGGCGCCTTCACCGACGCACGCCAGGCCAAGCGCGGTCTGCTGGAAGTTGCAGGCGTCGGTACGATCTTTCTCGACGAAGTCGCCGACATGTCAATCGATGTGCAACCGAAGCTGCTGAAAGTCATCGAAGAGAAATCGTTTCGCCGGCTTGGCGGCACGGCCACACTGCGTGCTGATGCGCGCGTTATAGTCGCAACGCATCAACCACTCGACGACGCCGTCGCGGAACGGCGCTTCCGCGCAGACCTGTACTATCGCCTCCAGGTGCTGACGCTGACGCTTCCGCCCCTTCGCGAACGCGCAAGCGAGATTCTCCCACTCGCCGAATCGGCGTTGCCACGCGGCGCGAGTCTCAGTGCGGATGCGCGAACTGCACTCGTTGCGTACGCCTGGCCCGGCAACATCCGCGAACTCAAGAACACGATCTGGCGCGCAGCGATCCTCGCCGATGGCCGTCCGATCCAACCTGTGCACCTCGGCCTGTCGACAACAGCAAACAAGTCTTCGGCGAATGTGTCGGCTCCGATTGCGTCGCCGCCAAACTCACCGGGCAGTGAAACGGACAGCGCACCCCTCTCGCTTGAAGCTGCCGAACGTCAGGCGATCGCACACGCCATGACATCCGCGGCCGGCAATCGCACACGCGCCGCGCAACTGCTGGGTGTGGCCCGCTCCACACTTCTCGAGAAACTGAAGAAGTACGGACCGGGCGTCTCGTAGTATCCGACCGCTCAGGATTTGCTGACCGTCAAGAATCGTCGACCGAAAACGAGACAGCTCCGCTCCATACCGCTTGAATATCAGGCACCGAGCGCGAGCACGATTGTGACGACAGTGTGTCGCAACCACCTACGCCACAACGCATTGGGTTGGCGCCCACAAACACGGTCCACTTCTCGCCTTACCACCGAGCATGATCTCGGCATCGCTCGCTAAATCGGTCCTCGTCGTCGAAGACGAGCAGTCCATCCGTGACGTCCTCGTCGAACTCTTCGACGTCGATGGCAATGTTGTTGTCGGCGCCGAAATGCTGCCGGACGCCCTCGATCGGCTTCGCACGCAGCGCTTCGATCTCATCGTCACCGATCTGCGTCTCGGCGGCAAACGCGATGGCGGCCTGCAGGTCATGGCACTCGCGGGAATGCTTTCCCCCGATGCCACCGTCCTTGTGTTGACCGCCTATCCCGACGATTCGAACCGCCAGGCGTCCATTCGTCTCGGCGCACTGCACTTCCTCGAGAAGCCCGTCGATTTGGCCACGATCGCGCAGTATGCAGCGACCGCCGGCGTTCGAACGGCATTTGCGACCGTGCTGCAATAGGTCGGGAGCGGCGGGACTCTTGCAACAATCATTGCGATACGAGTCGTAGCGACAACAATCGTCAGGCCGTCCGTGGGTGGTGGGTGATGCTGGGGAGTGTCACTTGGGCGGCTTGGCGAGTCGGTACAGACTGCGTGCGCAATCGCAGAACTGCAGGGTCGCGGTTGCAGGTAGCAAGGCGGGGATCGTGACTGCGTCTCCGCGCGCCTGCTCTCATGATCCCACTGCTGACGATCCTCCCGCTCATGACGGACCTACCCAACCCGCTCGGTGGGTCGCGCAGCCGCTACCCGTGGCGCGGACATGACATCGCGTACGTAAAGCGCGGCAACGGTCCACCCATGCTGCTCGTGCACTCCGTGCATGCCTGCGCGTGGTCGATGGAATGGCGTAACGTCGTCCCGTCGCTCGCCGCACGATTCACCACATACAGTCTCGATCTGCTCGGCTTCGGCGCGTCCACGCATCCGCCGATCCATTTCACGGCCGATCTGTACGTCGAGCTGCTCCGCGATTTTCTCGCCGACGTGATCGGTTCGCCGGCAATCGTCGTCGGGTCGTCGCTCGGTGGCACCTACGCGGTCGCGGTGGCTGCGAAGAATCCATTGTTCGTGCGCGCCGTCTGCGCGATCGGGCCTGCCGGTGTCTCCCGGTTGCATACGCCGGGCGGCGCCGCGAATGCGCTCGTCGAAAGACTCTTCCGCACACCGCGGTTCGGAAAAGCGCTCTTCTCGGCCCTCGTCTCCAAACCGAGCATTCGCTTCTTTCTGAAAGGCATCTACCACGACAAACGCGTCCTGTCGGACGATGTCGTCGAGCTTTTCTGGCAGAGTGCGCAGCAGGACAACGCGCGCTTCGGCCCGGCCGCATTTGTCGGCATGCAGCTCAACTGCGACATCCGTCACGCGCTGGGCGCCATGCCCGCGCCACTCATGCTCGCGTGGGGCGAGTTCGCGTCACAAACACCGGTGAAGGAAGCCGCTCCGATGCGCGCGCTTCGCCCAGACGCGGCCTTTGCCGTGTTCCCGTCCGGCGACCTTCCGCACGAGGAATCGCCCGACGCTTTTGTTTCCGCACTACTCCAGTTCATCGACTCGCTCAACTAGTACAGCTCGATCGCCAATCCCCAGCCCCCAATCCCCAGCCCCCAATCCCCAGCCCCCAATCCCCAGCCCCCT
>JBKJTE010000387.1:0-14114 GCA_046590495.1 Gemmatimonas sp.
CGCGCCTTCAATGCCGATGCGGAATGCGATCGCGCGGGGCACGTTGGCGGACAAGGCCGACCAGCTGCGCACAAGACTCAGCACGTTCAACGCCTTGAGCCCACTGTCGCGCGGCACCAGTCGGATCGTATCGACCGACGCGAAGCTCCCTTCAGCCGCGAGATCGAGGATCCGATAGAGATCGGTGATGGTCGTGGTCGTCGTTGGCACCAACGGTACAATCGTGACGGTGTCGCCAGCACTTGCAAAGCCCGACCGTCGTTGCGTGAGCAAAACCTCCGCCCGCACAATCGTCGACGAATCGGTGATGCTCTTGGGGACGTTGAAGCGCAGATACGAGCGATAAGCCGGAAAGCCGCCGACGATCAACGTCTGCACATCTGGTGCGCTCGAACCCTTGTCGAGGATCGAGTACACGGTGTACGCCAGCGCCGCATCAGCAGTCAACGTCGAAACGGTCGAGCTGGTGTTGACCGTGATCGGAGTGTACGTCGTGTCGGTCGACGGATCGAAGGTGATGAACGGAACGCCGCTGCCGAACGCGAACGCGCGTAGGCGCAATTGCCCGCTGCCACCGCGAATGCGCAGACCGAGGCGGAGATGGGAGCCGGCGATGATCTTCGCCAGCACCGGTGCCTTCGCCAGCGGAATGCGGAGCGTGTCGGTGGTTGCGCTCGGTGTGAAGACAAACGAGCTGATCAGGCGATCGCTCCGGAACAGGCTTTTCACCACCGCAGTCACCGTATCGCTGACCGCAGTATCGACGTCAAAAATGTCGAGCGTCACCGGCACCGAACCCAGTCGGGCCGTGGTGTCGAGCGGGAGCTTGAGCAAGACGGAATCGATCGCCGTGATCGGCGATGTCGTTGCCGCACCACTCGGCGTGAACGTTGACGGCAACGCGTCAAATCGGAGCACCGCACGCGTGACGAGAGTGTCCGGTCGGTTGACGAGCAGCAGTCCGGCAGAAAGTCCAAGCGCCGGAAATCCGGCGACCGACGTGTCCTGCACCACCGCTTCAAACGTCGTGTCCTTGAAGGCGACGGCTTTCCCCGGACACAGTGACGGGCAAGCGGCACCGCCCTCGAAGGACTCAGTGCACCCCGCTATCGCGACGGTGACCGAGGCAGCGAACAGAAGGGCGACGCGCGCACGATGACGGCGGAACCACGAAACAAACGGGAAACGCTCAGGCATTCTCGAGCGACGCAGGCGTGAAGGGAGCAGGAAGCAGCTCAGCGAGCGACCAGCGCGCTGTCTGCCCTTGTGGAGAGATCGCGATGACCTCGAGGTCGGGCGCGAACTCGACCAACGCCTGACGGCAGATGCCGCACGGCGGTGTCGGCTGATGTGCAGCCGACGTGATGACGACACGTGTGAAGCGACGAGCCCCAGCCGCGATCGCGGTGCCTAGGGCAACGCGTTCAGCGCAAGTGCCAGCCGGGTAGGACGCGTTCTCGACGTTGCAGCCAGCAAACACCCGACCGTCCGACGTCTCGAGCGCCGCACCAACGGGGTAGTGCGAGTACGGGCACCACGCGTTCTCGCGCGCCGCATCGGCGGCGGCACGCAAACGGTCGATGCTTGAAGCCAACGTCATCGCATTCGCCGGCGATTCAGTCACGCTCAAGCTCACGCGACCACAAGCGACGGCAGAAACGATGTGCCCTGCCCCCGGAAGTCGAGTCCGAACCATTCGGCCACTGTGGCGCCGAGGTCGGAAAAGGTCTGCCGTTCACCAAGCGAGCCTCCACGCACGCGCGCACCAGCCACCAGCAGCGGAACGCGCTCGCGCGCGTGGTCCGTCGACGGTGTGGTGGGGTCGTTGCCATGGTCAGCCGTAATGAACAGCACGTCGTCCTCCTTCAGAGCAGACAACAGGCTCGGCAGGGCGCGATCAAACGCTTCGAGCGCCCCCTGAAAGCCGCGGACATCATTGCGATGTCCGAAGAGTTGGTCGAAATCTACCAGATTGGCGAAGCAGAACCCACGTGAGTCAGAAGAAAGCCACGATTCGACAAAATGAATCCCTTCCGCGTTGTCGAACGTGTGCTGCGACTTGAGACCACGTCCGGCAAAGAGGTCATCGACCTTGCCCACCCCTGACCGCTCGATGCCTGCCGCTTCGAGCGCGTCGAGGAGCGTGGTGCCCGGTGGTTGGATCGAGTAATCGCGACGATTGGCGGTACGCTTCCAGACGCCATGAGTTCCCGCAAACGGTCTGGCAATTACCCGGGAGACGTCGTGGGGCGCGACGAGCATCGTGCGAGCGGCCTCACAGGCGCGATAGAGCTCATCGAGCGGGATCAGCCCTTCATGTGCCGCAACCTGGAAAACGGAATCGGCTGATGTGTAGACAATCCAGGCGCCGGTACGCTGCTGTTCATCCGCAAAGTCGCTGATGACCGCGGTGCCGCTGGCAACGGTGTTGGCGATGACCGGTCGGCCCGTGGCGTCCGAGAATGCCGCGATCACGTCGTCGGGAAAGCCGTGGGGATAGGTCGGGAACGGCTTGGCCAGATGAACGCCCGCAATCTCCCAGTGGCCGGTCGTCGAGTCCTTGCCAGGCGATTTCGGAAGCATGGTGCCCCACGCCCCGATCGCGTACGGCTCCGGTTCGACTCCGGCGATCGGTGCAACGTTGCCGAGCCCGAGGCGAGCCATGTTGGGAAGCGTGAGTCCACCGACCGCGCGGGAGACGTTTCCGATCGTGTTGCTCCCCGAATCACCGTACGCCGCTGCGTCCGGCGCTTCGCCGCAGCCGACGCCATCAAGCACAAGAATGAGGGCGCGACGATGAGTGCTGGACTGAGCCATCAGGACGTTCCGGGAAAAGCGGGCGAGTAGATGCGGGGGAGTCGCAGGCGCAGGCCCACCAGCAGTTCATACGGCGAGAGGTCGCCACTTTCGGCAACCGCGTCTGTCGTCAACGTCTGCCCGCCATCAGTACCCATCAGCGTGACGACGCTTCCGATCGTGCATTCGACACCGGTGACATCGAGTGTGGTCATGTCCATCGAAATGCGTCCGACTATCGGGCACCGATGGCCATTCACGAGTGCATCGCCGCGATTGGAGAGATGCCGTCGATATCCGTCCGCGTACCCTACAGGCACCGTCGCGATGCGACGGGTTTCAGTGGGTGACCATGTGGCGCCGTAGCCCACCGACTCACCCGCATGCACGTCGCGAACGTCCACGATGCGCGCGCGCAGATGAACTGTCTGCCTGAGTGCGAGCGCCACGTGGTTACACGCGCCGTACAGCGCGATACCCGGACGCACGAGACTCGCGTCGGCGCCGGGAACTCCGCGAACGCCATTGCGCACAGCAATCGCCGCGCTGTTGTCGGAGTGAACAAGCACGTCCGTCGGCAGCAGATCAGCCAGCACGGCTATTGCGCCGGCAAACCTCGTCTCCTGCAACTCGCGCGAACCGTCGGCCTGCTCAGCGGCGTAGAAGTGCGTGAAGACGCCTTCGGGCGCGTGATGCTGGAAATTCGCTTGCAACGTCGCGCGCAGCTCCGAAACGCGATCCCAGCGAACGCCCGCGCGCGCGATGCCGGTATCAACCGAGAGATGCCACGCTCGCCCACCCATCGCGACCCACCGCTCAATATCTGCGGCCGTGTGCAACGCCGGGCGCACATCGAGCGCGATCGCGTCTTCAAACTCTTCGGGGTGGAGCGGCGTACAGCACAGAACGCGCGACGTGCACCCTGCATCGCGCAGCGCGCGCGCTTCGGCGATCGTTGCAATACCGAGTCCCCAGAGCAACGATTCGCCCGCTTGGTCGCGGTTGTCGGAACCGGCAAACGTTGCTCCCAACACGCGAGCCACCGCAACCGCGCCGAGCCCGTACCCGTCCGCCTTCACCATCGCGACCAATGGAACGCCGGCACGCGCGCGCAATCGCTCGGCGTTGTAGCGCACTACATCGAGATCGACGTCCACCCAGGCAGGCTTCAGCGAAGGATGCATCGACGTCGGGTGGGGGGCGTGAGGCGGATATATTGACGCGGTCATCACGGGACAGTAAGCACGCCACGCCGCACGGAGAAGCGAGCCCCATGGACGGAACCCCCGCGCACAGCCCTGCCCCACGCTCGCTGGACGACGCGCTGGCGCTGATGCGTGACCTGCGCGCGCGCTGCGAATGGGATCGGGTGCAGACGCACCAGTCGCTCCGCCCCTACCTCATCGAGGAAGCGTACGAAGTCGATGACGCCATCGCACTCGGCGACGATTCTGTGCTGCGCGATGAGTTGGGCGACCTGTTGCTGCAGGTGCTCTTTCATTCCGTGGTGGCCGAGGGTCGAGGCGCGTTTTCGATTCACGATGTCGCCGGCGCGCTTGTCGCCAAGATGCACGCGCGCCATCCACACCTGTACGGCGATGGCGTCAAGCGGTCATGGGAAGCGATGAAAGCGGAGAAGACGCGTCGCTCGTCGCTGGACGAAGGGTTGCCCACCGGGTTGCCTGCGTTGCATCGCGCGCATCGTTTGCAGGATCGCGCGGCGGGCGTTGGTTTTGACTGGCCGAACGCACTCGGTCCGCTGGCCAAGGTACACGAGGAGGTGGCAGAAGTCGCGGAGCACATTGGCACGGATGGCACCGTGACCGATCAGGACAAGCTTGAATCCGAACTCGGCGATCTGCTCTTCGCCGTCGTCAATTTGTGTCGCAAGACTGGAGTGCACGCGGGACTCGCTCTCGATCGTGCGAACGAAAAGTTCACGCGCCGCTACGGGGCGATGGAGCAAGTTGCGGGAGCGCGGGGTGCAGAGCTGACCGGGATGACGTTGGAAGAGCAGGACGTGATCTGGGATGAGGTCAAGGCGGCGGAGCGGAAGTAAGGCGAAACAACTGCACCAGTATCCAGTTCGCAGTTCGAGTATCGAGTTCCCAGAACGTAGTATCTCGAAACTCCTCACTCGAACTGCAAACTCGAAACTGAGTAGTTGCAGTTAGGGTCGGAGCCTTCCCATCATCCGTGGGAACGGAATCACTTCGCGGATATGCTCGATTCCGCAGATCCACGCGATCGTGCGCTCAAGTCCGAGCCCGAAGCCCGAGTGTGTGAACGTTCCGTAGCGACGGAGCGCGAGATACCAGTCGTACGCTTCAAGCGGCAACCCTTCTTCCGTCAGGCGATGAAGGATCTTGTCGTAGTCGTCTTCACGCTGTGAACCGCCAATGATCTCACCCCGCCCTTCCGGCGCGAGCAGATCGGCGCAACGCACTGTGCGCGGATCGGCCGGGTTCTCCTTCATGTAAAACGCCTTCGCTTCCTTCGGATAATTCACCACGAAGACAGGGCGTTCGTGATGGTCGACGATGATCGCTTCGTCGGGCGCACCAAGGTCGTCGCCCCACTTCACGTCGCTCCCTTTGGCCTGCGCGAGTTTGACAGCGTCGCCGTAGTCGAGACGCACGAACGGCTGCGACACACAATCGAGTTTGGACGTATCGCGTTCTAGCACTTTGAGTTCTTCCTGCCGGCGATCGAGCACACGTCCCACGAGATAGCGGACCAGATCTTCCTGCAGGTCCATGTTGTCGTCCTGATCGTACCACGCCATCTCAGGCTCGATCATCCAGAACTCGGTCAGGTGTCGACGCGTCTTGGACTTTTCGGCGCGGAACGTCGGCCCGAAGGTGTAGATGCGGCCGAGTGCCGCGGCCATCGCTTCGCCGTAGAGCTGACCGGTCTGGGCGAGATAGGCCGTGCCCTCTTCGAAATACTCCGTGCCGAAGAGCCCCGCGCGTTCGCCGATTGCCGCCGTGAGAATCGGCGAATCGCAGCGCACAAAGTCGCGCTCGTAGAAGAAATCTTGCACCGCCATTTCCATCTCGCTGCGCACACGCATGATCGCCGCCTGACGTGGCGTCCGTAGCCAGAAGTGGCGATTGTCGAGCAGGAAATCGACGCCATGCTCCTTAGGCTGCAACGGATAGTCCACCGGACTTGCCCCGATGACTTCGAGCAGCTGCACACCCATTTCGTAGCCACCCGGCGCACGCGCATCGGCACGCACTTCGCCGCTGAGCGCCACCGACGTTTCCGTGGTCAGCGTGGCGAACGCGTCCCACGATTCGGCGGGTACCTGCGACTTGACGACCACCGCCTGGAGTGTGCCCGATCCGTCGCGTGCAACAACAAACGCGACTTTGCCGGACGAACGAAGGTGGGTCACCCAACCACGGACGGTGACGACGGTGCCGACATGGTTCTTGAGATCGGCGATACGGACGGACGATGCAATCATGATCATCAGCTTGGTAAAGGCGGACAGGCAAGGTAGGGGTGCTCCGGAGCGCCTGCAATTCCAGAGCGTTGCTTTGCAGTACAAAGTACTTGACATCAACAGCTCGCCTCAGCATCTTCGGTTCATGCTCCCGGCCAGACCACGACGCAACGCTCCGCCGCACGACTCGCCACCGATTGCCCTGCACGAACGCGCCGAGTCCGACCTCGCGTTTGTACGGGGCGTGATGGAGCGCAGCCACCACTTCACGGCGGTGCCCGGCATTGGCGGGATGTTCATGGGTGTCACGGCGATTGCTGCTGCGATTTTCGCATATCTGCAGCCCACGCGAGACCGGTGGCTCATGGTGTGGCTCGGCGAAGCAGCACTGGCGATCGCAATTGGTGCGTTCGCACTCGTTGAAAAAGCAAAACGTTCGTCGGTGCCGTTGAGCGGCGCACCGGCACGCCGTTTTGCTCTGGGCCTCGTTCCAGCGCTGGTTGCGGGTGCCGTGCTTACCATCGCCTGCCTCAGGGCGCAGGCATGGACGTTACTGCCGCCCCTCTGGCTCGCCTTTTACGGCATCGCAATCCTTGGCGGCGGCGCCGTTTCGGCGGTGCGCGCGGTTCCCATTCTTGGCAGCGTTTTTCTCGCTGCCAGTGCACTTGCTGTCGCGACGCCAGCGGCGTGGAGTGATGCGTGGCTCGGGCTGGCGTTTGGCGGCGGCCATCTCATCGTCGGTGCGATTGTGGCACGACGGCACGGAGGCTGACGATGTCTGCACGTCCCAAACGCAAAGTGGTCGAGACGGAAACGCCTCGCGTCACGGCGCGTGTACTCGAGGCGGTCGCCGGTGAAGCGGCAGGCACGGTGCCGTCGCTCGACAATGTGATTCACGAACGCGCACGGCTCGCCATCGTGACCGCCCTCGCGACCGGCGACGCGCGCTCACACACCGAGCTGCGCGACCTGCTGCAACTCACTGATGGCAATCTCAGTGTGCATGCCCGCAAGCTCGAAGACGCCGGATACGTGGCTTGCGCGAAGGAGTTTGCCGGTCGCACACCGCGTACCACGTACAAACTGACGGCAACCGGAAAGCGCGCGTTCGACCGCTATCTCGCCCATCTCGAGCAACTGATCGCGGCAGTAAAGGAACGCTGACTGTCGTTGATCCGGAGTCGAACCGGAGTTGATATGACGACCACACTGGGTGCGATTGTGCAGGTCCTCGCGTTTCTTGGCACGGCAGCGGCGATTGCCCTATCGCTCGCCGCAACCGTCTTGCTCGTGCTGCTGCATCGCGCTGGTTGGGCCAAGCGCGCCTTCGCCGGCGGCGCGCTGATCGCGGGAAGCTACGCGGTCATTCTGTTGGTTGTCGGCGCATCGGCCGGAACACGTGTGTTGGGCGTCGGACATGCCAAAGCGTTCTGCGAAATCGATTGTCACGTGGTGTACGACGTGATCGCATCGTTGCCGGACGACAGTGGACGCTACGCCGTGACGGTACGCGAACTGTTTGATGCGGAAAGCATCTCACCGCGTCGGGGCAACGGTCTACTCACACCGGGTACGCGCCATTTCGCGCTTGTCGATGGCAGCGGCCGACGGTACGAACCAACCTCGGTCCGAATGCTCGACCGCGAACCACTGTTCGCATCGCTGCGCCCGGGCGAGGCACACCGCGCAAGACTCGCGTTCGCATTGCCGCGTGGCGTCCAACCGATCGGCCTACTGGTGGAGACAGACGATCCGGTTTCAGCGCTGCTGATCGGCCACGAGCGGAGCCCGTTTCACGGCAAAATCCTGTTGCCCGTTGGCACCTGATCCGACTCGTCCGGCGCAAGCATCTCGAACACTTTCTGCGCAAGCGAGTCGGGAGTGAACGGCTTGGCGATGAACATCCACGCGTGATCGTCGGGGAAGGTGTCGGTGGACGGGTATCCAGACATGAAAAGAATCGGGACGCTCAGTCTACGTTCGCGAATCTCCCTGGCCAGTGCGATGCCATCGATACCGGACATCACCATGTCGGAGAGCACGAGGTCGTAGCTCGTAGTCGCGTCCGCGAGCACTTCGAGCGCTGCCGCGCCGTCGCTCGCGACGGTTACCAGATAGCCGCGACGTGTGAGAATTTCAGCGACGAGGCGCCGAAGCCCCGGTTCATCCTCAACCACGAGAATCCGTTCGCCGCGCGCGAGCACCGGTGCCGAATGTGGCGTGCCTCGCGAAATGCGCTCGGATGACTCATAGCGCGGCAGCACGACCCGCACCGACGTTCCGACACCCGGTGCACTTTCAACGAAGACGCGACCGCCAGCCTGCACAACGATCCCGTACACAGTTGACAGGCCAAGTCCCGTTCCGTCGCCGACGGGCTTGGTCGTGAAGAACGGTTCGAACGCGCGCGATATGACCTCTAGCGACATGCCGATGCCGTCGTCCGAAATCGTCAGCATGATCCACTCACCGGACGGCAAGCCGTCAAGCGGCGCCTCGGCCGACTGCGCAAGCGACAGGCGCTGCGTCGCTACACGAATGCTGCCACCGTTGGGCAATGCGTCGCGCGCATTCACGACGAGATTGACAATCACCTGCGCAATCTGCCCCTGATCGACGCGCACGGGCAGCGCTTCGGGTGCAAGCGTTGTTGTCAGCGCAATGCGTTCGCCGATCAGACGTTGCAACATGCGCTCGACGTCCTGCACCACCGCATTCGCGTCAACATGGCGCGGATTCACCACCTGTCGGCGGCTGAACGCGAGCAGCTGGGACGTCAGCAGCGCGGCTCGTTCACCCGCTTTCAGAATCTCCTCGAGGTCGGTGCAAAGCTCGCCGAGATCGTTTGCCAGTGTCTCGGAAGTAGGATCAGCCGCGAGCGTCTGCGCCTGATGCTGCGCGAGCTGGGCGAAGCCGAGTATCGCGGTGAGGAGGTTGTTGAAATCGTGCGCGATGCCGCCGGCCAGTGTGCCGACGGCTTCCATCTTCTGCGAATGCAACAGCTGCTCTTCCAGCTTACGGCGGTCGGTGATGTCGGCCAGAATGCCAACCACCCGCACCGCATCCCCGCGCGCGTCACGTTGCACTTCACCAATGCCGTAGAGCCACCGTTCACGGCCCTCCGACGACACCGTCTTGTATTCAGCGCGCGCTTCCTTCCCCTCGAGTGCCTGCTGGACGGCGGTGCGCACGATATCGCGGGTCTCCTGCGAGAGCGACGCGAGGAACGCTTCTCCCGAGTGCGACGCGCTCGCCGCATCGTGCCCCATGATTTCCAACGCACTACCGGACCATGCGATACGATCCTGTTGGGGGTCGTATTCCCACGCCCCCATCCGCCCGGCCTGCAGTGCGAGCCGCAGGCGTTCATCCTTCTGGCGCAACTGCTGCTCGACCGCTTCGCGCTCTTGCACTTCGCGCTTGAGGACATCGTTCGCATCCTGCAGTGCAGTCGTGCGTTCCTCGACCATGGCCAACAGTCGTGACTGCCGGCCAAAGAGCACATACGTCATCCACGTGATCAGCAGCACGATCACCGTCAACGCAATCCTGGTTGGACGCAGCTCTTCCGCTACCGCACCACGCCATCCAGCGGTCGGTGCGGCTTCAAGGCTCCACGCACCGTCGGGGACGCGTACCGTGACAACCTCCGGATCAACCAGCGCCGTATCCGTTCCGTCGAGCCGATTGCCGCCACGATCGCGCAATACAAAGCGCACCCCAGCTATGCGAGTCAGCGATCGGGCTTCCGCGAGCAGCGGAGGCAGGTCGAGCACCATCGCAACAAGGTCGGGGAATTCAGGCTCTTGACGATCGATGCGCTCGCGCACGACAAGCCCAAGGCCACCCTGGATCAGTGTGACCGGTCCGGTCACCGTCACCAGCCCCGATTGCATCGCTCGACGCACGTCGCCCGCAATGACTGGTCGCGCGTCGGAATAGAGATCGTAGCCAAGCACGCCTTCGTTCCCGGCAAGTGGAACCACCGCCTGTACGCGGCCGTTACGAACCATTTCGAGGGCGCGAATGCCTGCGGCCGCAACGCGAAGTCCGTCGGCAAATGTGCGGAACTCTTCGTCGAGCTGCGCTCGCGTGCTGCGGGTCTCCACAAACGTGCGCAATCCGGACAGACGCGACACCCGGCGGCCCACTGCAAACTCCAGCGCGCTCGCATACGGTGTGGCGGCACTCGACACGCGCTCACGTTGCCGCGAGATCAGCAGATCGCTGTACCAGACATCGAAGGCGAAGGCAGCCAGGCCGCCACCAATGAGCGCCACAGCAGCAGCAGCCATCGCCCACCTTCGTATCGACAGCAGACTACGTTCGGGGTGCGTCATCTAGTGCGTGCCGGTGGACTGAACGGGCTGAATCACGGCGTTCTCCGACAGAAGAATATGAAGACCTTCAGCACACTCCTCCACCGCTATCCCACACGAAAAAGCTCCAGCGCCCGCGCATAGCCGACGGCGAGCAAGTGGCGGAGCGGCAGGTGATCCGCGCGCTCGAGCGCGGGATCGGTGGCCAGCAATCGATCAGCGATGCTGCGTGCGCGCTCGTTCAGCTCCACATCGCGCAACGGATCCGCGATTCTGAACGCCGGGAGTCCGTGCTGCTTTGCGCCGAAGAGATCGCCCATGCCGCGGAGTTGCAGATCGGCCCGCGCAATTTCGAACCCGTCTTCGGTCGCGGTGAACAACGCCAGTCGTTCGGCGGCTTCGACGCCGACGTCGCCAAGCAGAATACAGAACGACTGCTCCGCGCCACGACCAACACGCCCGCGCAGTTGATGCAGCTGCGACAGACCGAACCGTTCTGGATGTTCGATGATCATGACGGTCGCATTGGCGACATCGATGCCGACTTCGATGACCGTTGTCGCCACCAGAACGTCGAGCTGGCCGTCGCGGAACGCGCGCATTACGTCGTCACGCGCGTCAGCCGGGAGTCGACCGTGCAGCAGCGCCACGCGTCGCGATGCGAATGGACCTGACGAGAGTTCGTCGAACATCGTTGTCGCAGCTTTGAGATCAATCTTCTCCGACGTCTCGATCAACGGGTAGACGATGTACACCTGCCGACCGGCATCGAGCTGCGTATTCGCAAATTCCATCACGCGTGCGCGCGCCGACTCGGCGCGATGCACCGTCGTGATGGGCTGACGTCCCGGCGGACGTTCGTCGAGTACGCTGACGTCCAGATCGCCGTACAGCGTGAGCGCGAGGGAACGCGGAATCGGCGTGGCACTCATGAGCAGCACATCAGGAGAACGTCCCTTCGTGCCAAGCTGCGCGCGCTGCTCGACACCGAATCGGTGCTGCTCGTCGACGATGGCGAGGCCTAAGTCGGAGAAGTTCACGCTGCCGGACAGCAAAGCATGCGTACCGATGACGAGCACAGGCTCAGCGGTCGCGAGTCGCGCGAGTGCCGTGCGCTTGTCCTTTGCGCCGAGGCGACCAGTCAGTAACAGCGGCACAATGCCAAGCGGCGCGAGCATCGTGGAGATGCTGCGTTCGTGTTGTTCGGCCAGCAACTCTGTCGGCGCCATGAGTGCCGCCTGCGCGCCGTTTTCCATTGCCAGCAGCGCCGCGAACAGCGCGACGACTGTCTTCCCGCTCCCAACATCGCCCTGAAGCAGCCGATGCATGCGACGCGCGCTGCCCATGTCGGCGACGATCTCGCGGATCACGCGTACCTGCGCGCCGGTAAGCTTGAACGGGAGCGTCTTCCGCAGATGCGACGTGAGCAGACGACGATTCACAAACGTTCGCCCACCGCGTGCATCGCGTGCGAGCTGATTGGCGCGACGGTGCAACAGCTGCACGCACAGCAATTCTTCGAACGCGAGACGCGCGCGTCCGCCGTGTGCTTCGGCAACTGACGTTGGCCGGTGGACGCATCGCAGTGCTTCACGCAGAGACGGAACGCCCGCTTCGCGCAGCACCTCGGCGGGGAGTGGCTCCGTGACGAGTGGCAGGAGCGCATCGAGGTGCTGCTGCACGAGTGCACGCAGTACGCGCACTGAGAGGCCGTCGGTACTTGGATACACGGCGAGCACACGGCCGCCGAGCGTCCCTTCTTCTTCGGGACCCAGGTTGACGAACTCGCGCGGCTGCAGTCGACGACCGTGAAAGAATCGCACGTTGCCCGTGCACAGCAGCCAGTCGCCTTTGTTGATCGCGCGATCGAGAAATGGCTGGCCGGGCCATGCCACTTCGATCATGCCGCTTGCGTCCTGAATCACTGCCTGAAAGACGCGCAGACCTTTGCGTGTCGGCAGCACGCCCTTCGCAATCACCTGACCGAGCACGGTGATATCGAGTCCGACATCTGCGCGCACGATCGGTGTGACCGTCGAGGCGTCCTCGTAGCGATGGGGCACGTGGCGCAGCAGATCGCCGGCGACACTGATACCCAATCGTGCTAGCATTTCGCCGCGCACCGGACCGACGCCCTTGAGGTACGTGACTGGTGTGTCGAGAGCGAGGCGAGGCGCAGGTCGCGCCGGCGGGCGTCTGCGCCGATCGCTCTCGCCAGCGCTCACGACTCGACGAGCTCCCGCGCGTATTCGGCGGCGTCGAATGGTGCGAGGTCACCAACCTGTTCGCCCAAGCCCACGAATTTGATCGGTACGTTCAGCGCTTCGTGCACGGCGACAACGATTCCGCCTTTGGCGGTGCCATCGAGTTTGGTGACAACGATGCCGGTAACGGGCACAGCCGCGCTGAACGTGCGCGCCTGCGCGAGCGCGTTCTGGCCGATCGTGCCGTCGAGCACGAGCAGCACTTCGTGCGGCGCATCGGGGAGACGTTTGGCGATCACGCGATTGATCTTACGCAGCTCCGTCATCAGATCGTCACTGGTGTGCAGACGACCGGCCGTATCGACGATGATCACATCCACACCGCGCTTGATGCCCGCGTCGACCGCATCGAAAGCAACGGATGCTGGATCGGAACCTGCTGCACCACCAACAAAGTCCACGCCGGCGCGCGTCGCCCACACGCGAAGCTGGTCGATGGCGCCAGCACGGAATGTGTCCGCGGCGCCGAGCAGCACTTTCTGACCACGCGCGTTGCAGTCGGCGGCGAACTTGCCGATGAATGTGGTCTTCCCGGCACCGTTCACGCCGATCACCAGCACGACCGTCGGACCCGTCGCCGCGATGCGCAGTGCCGGATCGGAGTTGCCGCTGCGGAGTGCGCGCTCAACGCCATCGGCGAGCGCCGTACGGAACTCGTCTTCGGACTTGACATCACCACGCTTGGCCAGACGCTCAACTTCGGCGACCAGTGCAAGCGACGTGGGCACACCGAAATCCGATTCGATGAGCAGTTCTTCGAGCGCTTCGAGCGAACCCTGATCCACGCCACCGCGCAGCAGCACGCCAACGTCGGTTTTGACGAGATCCTTGACGCGCTGCCACAGGGAGCGCTTGGGCCCCTCGTCTTTTTTGCGAAACAGTCGGGACATGGTGGAGATAGAAGTGGACGCGGCTTGGTGGGTTGGACGGAAAGCTGGGTGCCAACGACCAAGTATCGAGTGGTGAGTTTGAGTTTTGGGTGGTGAGTGGGAACTGCGACGAGGTGGGTGGTGAGTACTGGGTTTGAGTTTCGAGTATTCAGTACTGACTACCGGGTGCCGAATTGCGAATACTTGGCAGCTTGCCCATGCCGATCCTTCAGCGCAGCCCCGTCATCCGTCGACCGATCCACTCGCCGCACAACAGCAACAAGGCGAGCAGAAACGGCCACCAGCTGTCGACCAAGCGCGGCGCATCGGATGCAAGTGCGTTGCGTGTGACACCGCCTTCACGAAGCGTGGGCGCGCGCGGCACCCATTCACGCGACGCGTTCACGACCAGCAG
>JBKJTE010000190.1:0-8129 GCA_046590495.1 Gemmatimonas sp.
GTTGCACCGGCGGCGAGCAGCAAATCAGTCTGACGGCAGAGGAAGGCCGGGATTTGCAAAACGTCCACAACTGCCGCCGCAGGCGCGCACTGCCATGCGTCGTGCACGTCTGTGAGCACCGGCAATCCTGTCGCCGCTCGCACGCGATCGAGCGCCGCGAGACCCGCCTCGAGTCCGAGTCCGCGCACACCATCGGCATTCGAACGGTTTGCCTTGTCGAAACTCGCCTTGTAGATGATGCCACCGGGCACATGCTCGGCGAGCCGCGCCAACGCTTCTCCTACGCGCAGATTCAGCGCGTCGTCTTCAAGCTGACACGGTCCCGCGATAAGAAAAAGCTGGTCAGCAGGAAATCTTGTCGCTGCTCGCTGTGCGTCTTGAGTCACGTCAGTGTGCGACCTGAGCTGCGTTGGGCTGCGCGACAGGTGCGTGGCCGTTTGACGCTTCGCCCGCCGCGCCGCCGCGGCCAAAGCGAACAGCGGCCGCGACGAAGCCGGCGAACAGTGCGTGTGGACGCAACGGTCGTGACTGCAACTCTGGGTGAAACTGGCAACCAATGAAGTACGGATGCGACGGCAACTCGATCATCTCGACCAGAGAGCCGTCGGGAGACAGTCCACTCAAACGCATGCCATGCTCGACGAACGTTTCACGATAGCGATTTGACACTTCATAACGATGACGATGGCGTTCGCTCACTTCGGGCTGCCCGTAGATCTCAGCCGCCTTCGAGCCGCGTTGCAAACGGCACGGATATGCGCCTAGCCGCATCGTGCCACCCTTGTCCGTCACTTCACGCTGTGAATCGAGCAGCGAAATGACAGGATCCGAACATTCCGGAGCGAACTCGCTCGAATGACTGTCATTCAGACCGAGTACGTGACGCGAAAACTCGATGATCGCGACCTGCATGCCGAGGCAGATCCCGAAGAACGGAAGATTCGTTTCGCGCGCGGCACGAATCGCTTCGACCATCCCGTCGATCCCGCGCACGCCGAATCCACCGGGAACGAGCAAGCCGTGATAGTCGCTGAGAATTTCACGCGCGCGTTCGGGCGAGGTGAAGTTGTCGCTTGATGTCCAGGCGAGATCGACGCCAACATCGTTCGCAATACCGCCGTGAATCAACGCTTCCTGCACACTCTTGTAGCTGTCGATGTAGTCGGTGTACTTGCCGACGACGCAGATCTTCACACGCTCGCGCGGACGTGTGATGCGCTGGACCATCGCGCGCCACGCATTGAGATCGGGCGTAGGCGCGCTCAGGCGAAAACGCTCCATGACGCGATCGGCGAAACCCTGCGCTTCGAATGTGAGCGGAATTTCGTAGATGGTCGGCACATCGGGGCTTTCAATGACGGCGCCGAAATCGACGTTGCAGAAGAGTGCGATCTTGCGTTTCACGTCGTCCGTGAGCGGACGCTCGCTGCGGCAGATGAGAAAGTCGGGCTGAATACCGATTTCCATCAGCTCGCGAACCGAGTGCTGCGTCGGCTTGGTCTTCACTTCACCGGCGGCGGCGATGTACGGCACCAGCGTGAGGTGCACGAAGATCGCGTTTTCCTTGCCGACTTCACGACGGAATTGACGGATCGCTTCAAGAAACGGGAGCGATTCGATGTCGCCGACGGTACCGCCGATCTCAACGAGCACCACGTCGTTGCCGGGCGCAACTCGCTTGATCGCGAGCTTGATCTCGTCGGTGATATGCGGAATGACCTGCACGGTCGAGCCGAGATACTCGCCGCGACGTTCCTTCGTGATCACGTTGGAGTAAACGCGACCCGTCGTGATGTTGTTGGCCTGTGAAAGCGGACGATCGAGAAAGCGTTCATAATGGCCGAGGTCGAGGTCCGTCTCAGCACCGTCATCTGTAACGAATACTTCGCCATGTTGAAATGGCGACATCGTTCCTGGATCAACGTTGAGATACGGATCGAGCTTCATCATCGTCACGCGAAATCCGCGATCGACGAGCAGTCTGCCTAGCGACGCAGCAGCAATGCCTTTGCCTAGTGAGGAAACAACGCCGCCGGTGACGAATATGTACTTGGGCGTGCTGTTCGGCGTGCCGGCCTGACCGGACGCAGTCTGGTTGATCGTCATGAGGCGTCTCGCAGGCTGGTGGTGGGGATTGGAAACTGTTCGGTCATGGCGTTCTGCATCATCCAGTACGCGTTTGCACGCGCGAGATCGTCTTCGGTATCAATGCCCCCTTCTGCCGCTTCGACTTCCGCAACACCAATCGGAATACCGTGCGCGAGGGGGCGTAACTGTTCGAGTCGTTCGATGAGTTCAAGCGGATGCGGCGGCAACGAAACCCACTCGGCCAGCGCAGTTGGTGCATATGCGTACACGCCGACATGCTGGAGTGCAAACGTCGCACGAAGCCCGGCATCGCCCGCGTCGCGAAGATACGGGATCGGTGCTCGCGAAAAGTAGAGCGCGTGCCCCGCATCCGTACGCACGACTTTTACCACGTCGGGACGGGTGAGCAGCGCAGCATCGATGCGAACCGCCGCCGTTCCGATCGGTGCAATTCCCTTCGCAACGATATTCACGGCGCCAACGAGCGCACTCTGCGATACAAATGGCTCGTCACCCTGTACGTTGAGGATGACGCCAAAGCCTTGGAACTCAGGGCGGCGTGCGACCTCTGCAACGCGATCCGTGCCGCTGGCGTGGTCGCGTCGGGTCATCACCGCTGGAACGTCGTGTGCCGCGCACGCTGTCATCACTTCGGCATCATCGGTGGCGACAACACACCGGTCCACGACATGCAGTGCGAGGACTTGTTGGTAGACCCGGACCACCAGTGGCACGCCGCCCAAAAGGCGCAGCGGTTTGCGGGGCAATCGTGTGGCGCCGAGTCGCGCCGGAATCACGGCCAGAACAGGCATCGACGAGTCGCGAGGGGCGCGTTTGCAGCAAAATTCACGCCAGTTAAGATACGAAAGCGCCCGCACGAAGGCAAACGGCCGGGCAGTAATTCTCCTTTTCAGCGGGCGGCATGCCGACTTTCTGGTGGTGGGTAGGCTTCAACGCACTGGTGCTGGCGCTTCTCGCGCTCGACCTCGGCGTCTTCAACCGCAAAGCGCATGCAGTGTCGGTCAAAGAAGCGCTCGGCTGGAGCGCGGTCTGGCTCTCGCTGGCGATTGCATTCGGGATCGGCGTTGGTGCGGTGATGGGCCGCCAATCTGCGCTCGAATTCTTCGCCGGTTATCTCGTCGAAGAAGCGTTGTCCGTAGATAACCTGTTCGTCTTCATCCTGATCTTCAGCTACTTCAAGATTGCGCCGACGCTGCAGCATCGCGTGCTCTTCTGGGGCATCCTTGGCGCGCTCGTGATGCGGGGGGCGATGATCGGGGCAGGCGCGATTCTCATCGAGCGATTTCACGCGATCATCTACGTTTTCGGCGCGTTCCTTGTGTTCACCGGCATTCGCATGGCATTCGGTGGGGACAGCGATATCGAGCCAGAAGCGAATCCTGTTATTCGCATTGTCAGGCGCTTTGTACCTCTGACCACAAAATTCCACGGCGAGCATTTCTTCGTCCGCGAATCGTTCACTCCAGGTGGGAAAACCCGCTTGCTGGCCACGCCGCTCTTCGTGGTGCTGGCGCTAGTTGAGACGACCGACGTTGTGTTCGCGCTCGATTCAATACCCGCCGTCTTCGGCGTCACGCGCAATCCATTCCTGGTCTATACGTCAAACGTCTTCGCCATTCTCGGCCTGCGTTCGTTGTACTTCGTGCTCGCCGGCGTGATCGGCAAGTTTCATCTGCTCAAGTACGGGCTTTCGGTGGTTCTCACATTCGTCGGCGCAAAGATGCTGACTGAATCGCTGTGGCCGATTCCGATCGGTGTCGCGCTTGGGATTGTTGGCGGCGTACTCCTGGCGAGCGTGCTGCTTTCGCTCGTAATCAAACCGAAGACTGCGGAACCTGTCGTGCCATCGTCAGAAAGTTGACCAGCAAGTCGCGGCCTGATTCCGTAAGAATCGACTCCGGGTGGAACTGAACGCCCCATACGGGATGCGTGCGGTGCCTCAGCGCATGAATCTCCGACGGATCGTCCTGCGCCACGGCGATTACTTCCAACTCATCGGGCAGCGACGAGCGCTCAACGATGAGCGAGTGGTAGCGCATCACGCCGAGTGGTGACGGCACACCGGCAAATAGTCCAGTCCCGTCGTGCGTGATATGCGAGAGCTTGCCGTGCATCACGCGCGATGCGCGAACGACATTGCCGCCATACGCTTCCCCGATGGCCTGATGTCCCAGGCATACGCCAAGGAGCGGAATCTCGGCGCCATAGCGACGGATCACTTCCACCGAAATGCCCGCTTCTGACGGCGTGCACGGACCGGGAGAAACGACGATCGCCTCGGGTGCGAGCCGCCCCACCTGCTCCACGGTCAGCGCGTCGTTGCGATAGACGACCAGCTCTTCTCCCAACTCGCCGAGGTACTGGACAAGGTTGTAGGTGAAGGAGTCGTAGTTGTCGAGGACGAGAATCATGGTGTGCTCACGATGCGCGGCGGCTGTGTTCAGCCGCGCGGATGGAACTGACGGTGGACTGTCCGAAGATACTCACGATCCACGTGCGTGTAGATCTGCGTCGTCGAAATGTCCGCGTGGCCGAGCATCTCTTGCACGGCACGCAGGTCGGCGCCGCCCTCGAGAAGGTGCGTCGCGAAGGAGTGCCGAAGTGTGTGCGGGGAGACCGGCTTCTCGATCGCGGCCATCGTTACGTATTTGCGGAGAATCTTCCACGCGCCCATACGCGTGAGCGGATTTCCCTGCGCATTCAGAAAGAGAATCCCCTTCCCTTGCCCGCGTTCGAGTACTGGGCGCAATTCGCGCACATACACGGCGACTGCGCCGATGGCTGAACGTCCTATTGGAACGAGCCGTTCTTTGCTCCCCTTCCCAAAGACACGAAGCAAGCTCTCTTCGAGCAGCACGTCCTTTACGGCAAGGCCGATCCACTCCGACACTCGCAAGCCAGCGCCATACGCAAGTTCGAGCATCGCACGATCCCGGAACGCGAGCTTCTCGTCGAGTCCGGGGGCCGCCAGCAGTCGCGTGACTTCCTCGACGTTGAGCACCTCGGGAAGCGACTTCCACCGTTGCGGCGAATCGAGTCGTTCCGTCGGATCGTGTTTGACAAGTCCCTCGGCAAGCATGACGCGAAACCAAGTGCGCAGCGCAGAGATATTGCGACGGATCGACGCGCCGGCGAGCCCGAGATCTTTCAGGTGATAGACGAATTCGCGCAGTACGCCCGGTGTAATCGACGCCGCATCTGCGATCCCCTGTGTGCGCACGAATGCTACACAACGAATCACATCACGGCGATAGGCTTCGATCGTTCGCGGTGACGCGCCATCTTCGAGTTGCAGTGTGTCTTCAAACGCCCGCAGATGAAACGCACTTTGCAGTGCGCGATCGTCCGCGTCCGCCATCGGGGCGGTCATTGGTCTGGCCCACTGCGCATGCGTCGACGGACGAGAAACACCGCAACCGCCAGCACGGCGACCGCGACCGCAATGAGGCCCACGGTCCGCTGCTGATTGCCAATGCGTGCGAGGAGAGCGTCGGCGTCTGCACCAGCACGGAACGCGAGCACGCACACGAGTCCGTACCACACGCCCGACGCCAGACCCATCGCGAGCGCCGCCCGCATTGCGCCAACCCCGAGCGCACCGGCAAGAGGCGGCACAACGGCGCGTATTCCGGGGAGAAATCGACTCACGACGACGGCGCCGATTCCTTGTCGGTTGAATCGCTCGATGAACTTCTCGCTGGCATTGCCGGCGAACACCGATGGCATTCGACTGGCAAGCCACGGCATACCGTGGCGCTTGCCGAGTGTGAACATCAGCATCGCCCCACCGATGTTGCCAACCATCGTGGCGCACCACGCGCCAAGCGCGCTGCCATTACCGCGCGCCGCGACAAACGCACCGAGTGCAACAACGGTATCCGCAGGGAGCGGCGGAAAAATATTTTCAGCGAACGCCGCCAACAGAATCGCGCCGTACAGCAGCGGTTCGGGGAGCGTACCGAGCCAGTTCAGCAGGTCATGCACGATGGCTCATGCAGACAGGCCTACGCACGTACCAACGTGGCGACACACATCACGGCCAGGCCTTCTTCGCGACCGATCCAGCCCATTCCTTCGTTCGTCTTTCCCTTCACGCTGATTGCGTCGACGGATGTCCGCAATGTTGCTGCAAGCCGTTCGCGAATCGCCGCGCGATTGGGGCCAATCTTGGGACGCTGTGCGATCACCGTGATATCCACGTTCCCGATACGCCAGCCAGCGTCATGCACGCGCACAAGCGCCGCATCGAGCATCACGATCGAATCCTTTCCTTTGTTTTCGATGGCAGTATCAGGAAACATCTCGCCAATATCGCCGAGCGCGGCCGCACCAAGAATTGCATCGGTCACCGCGTGACAGATTGCATCGCCATCCGAGTGCCCGGCGCAATGGAAATCTGCCGAGATGTCGATACCACCGAGCCGCATCGGTCCGCCCTCAGCGAAGCGATGCGAGTCGTAGCCGATGCCTGTTCGCGTGGTGAGCGCCGTCGTCGTCACGCGGCTGCGGTGGCGAGCGGTGCTGCTGTCGGTAGCAGCGAGTAGTCCTGACGACGGCGCGCCGGCGTGAACCCGGCGTCGCGAATGAGATTTTCGAGTTCGTCGGTTGTCGTTCGATGGGTCGTATTCGCCGCCGACACGACGTTCTCTTCGATCATCAGTGAACCGAAATCGTTGCAGCCAAACTTGAGCGCCATCTGTCCGACTTTCATCCCCATCGTCACCCAGCTCGACTGTAAGTTGGGCACGTTGTCGAGCACGATGCGCGCGAGTGCGACAGTGCGCAGGTACGTCATTGCGTCTGTCTTGGGCATGTGTGACATGGTCGGTGTGTTCTCGGGCTGCAACGGCCAGCAGATGAACGCCGTGAACCCACCCGTCCGTGCCTGTACTTCGCGCACGCGTTGCAAGTGCTCGATGCGCTCGGCCAACGTTTCGCCGATGCCGTACATCATCGTCACCGACGTCTTCATCCCTTCGTTGTGCGCGAGCTCCATGATTTCGAGCCAGCGATCGGCGCCGGCCTTTTTCGGTGCAGCGATGTCACGCACACGTTGCACGAGAATTTCACCGCCGCCGCCGGGAATCGAGTCGAGCCCGGCCTTCTGCAACTCGCGAATCACCTCGCGCGCTTCCATGCGAAAGCGGGTTGCAAAAAAGTCTACTTCACTCGGGCTAAAGCCGTGGATGTGAATCGGATGATTGCGCTTGATATAGCGCATCAGATCCAAATACCACTCGAACGGGATGTACGGGTTGTGTCCGCCCTGGATCAGAATCTGCACGCCGCCGAGAGCCTTTGTCTCCTCGATCTTGTGACCGATCTGTTCGAACGAAAGCGTGTACCCTTCGTTGTGTTTCGGACGACGATAGAACGCGCAGAACCCACAGTCGGCGACGCAGACGTTCGTGTAGTTGATGTTGCGGTCGACGATGTATGTGACCACGCCGCCGGGATGCTTTTCCATCCGCGCACGATCGGCTTCAAGGCCGAGTTCGAGGAGCGGTGCGTTCGTGTAGAAGTCGAGCAGATCGCGCATGATGACCTGTCAGGCCGCAGGTAGAAACGAGAGCGTTCCATCGGGAACGCGTCCCGCCAACACCAGTCGGCGGAAAAACTCCGTGAGGCCCGCGAGATGCGGGTACGACAGTCGGTAGTCCAGACCCGAGAAATACACCGCACAGGTCTCGCGAGGTACACCACTCGCCAGGGATGCCTGCGCTGCGAGGACGTCGAGGTGTTCGAGTCCCCAATCACGCGATGCAATCAGCGACGCGTGCGCCGAGAGCGCTCCGTGTACCGGTGTACTGCGTTGTGCGACCCACACCGCGAACACAAAAGGCAGTCCGGTCCACTGCTTCCACGCCTCGCCAAGATCAACGCGATGCGGATAGCGCTCGGCCCATGCACCGCCGCGATTTGCATCTTCGAACAGTTTGAGTGCAGCGTCGCCAATGACCAAGCGCGCTTCGTGCGGGTCATCGTCGAAGCGCGAGATATCGGCGAGTTCGGCATCACCA
>JBKJTE010000361.1:0-25393 GCA_046590495.1 Gemmatimonas sp.
GTGCAGCAACCTCCGCGCGTTCACCAACAACAGGCTCGGCGACATCGTCGACGCGTCTGTCGTTCACGTACACGCAGCTATGGGCGCTCACGATCGTAAGCCAGACCTGGTCGCCAACGTTGGGCGCGGCACTTTCCGCGTGCAGGCGCGCGCGCACGATTGTCGAATGCTCACCGTCACCAACGCTCTCACCAACACGGTCACTAACGCGCGCCGACAGCAACAGGTAGGTGCCGATATCCTGCAGCTGCGTGACCTGCGCGCAGATCGCGCCGTTGGCATGGGCTTCCGCAAGCGTCACGTATTCCGGCCGCACACCAAGCGTGAACTCTCGGGCGCCGCCCGCGCTGGCGAGCATCGCTGCATCAACGCTCACACGATGCTCAGCAACGGTCCAACTCTCCGAACCCGCATCAACGCGCGCAGGTAGAAAGTTCATCCCTGGCGAACCAATGAAATAGCCGACGAACGGATGCGCCGGCCGTTCGTACAAATCAGAAGCGCTCCCAGTCTGAACGGCGCGCCCCTGCATCATCACCACGATCTGATCGGCAAAGGTGAGTGCTTCCACCTGATCGTGCGTGACATAGATCAACGTCAGCTTGAGCTCCGCATGAATCTGTTTGAGCTTGCGACGCAACTGCCACTTGAGCTGTGGATCGATGACAGTCAGCGGCTCGTCGAACAACACGGCGGACACATCCTCGCGAACCAGCCCACGCCCAAGAGAAATCCGTTGCTTCGCATCCGCACTGAGCCCCGCTGCACGACGATCGAGTTGTGCGCTCAAATCCAGCAACTCCGCGATCTGTCCAACGCGCACCGCAATCCGATCGGACGCGACGCCACGATTGCGCAACGGAAACGCAAGATTCTGCGCGACGGTCATCGTATCGTAGACCACCGGAAACTGAAACACCTGCGCGATGTTCCGATCCTGCGGCGACCGTGACGTTACGTCGACTCCGTCAAAGCGCACCGTTCCCTGTGAAGGCGCGAGGAGTCCGGAGATGATGTTGAGCATCGTCGTCTTGCCGCACCCCGATGGGCCGAGCAATGCATACGCGCCGCCATCTTCGAACGACATGTTCAGCGGGCGGAGCGCGTAGTCTTCGTCGCGCTGCGGACTGGGCGCGTACGAATGTGCGAGATCGAGCTCGATACGCGCCACGTCAGCTGGACAGCATGGTGGACGTACCGTCTGCGCTGCGCGATGGTGCAGTCCGCGATGGCACAGTGCGCGCTGGCGCGTGCAACAGCTTTTCATCAGCGCCAAACAGATAGAGCTGCATCGGGTTGACAAAAAGCGTGATCGGCTCGCCGAGTGCGAACAGGTGCACGCCAGGCAATTGTGCGACGACGGTCCCGACGGCGCTGTCGACGTGTACGAAGGTATCAGACCCCGCGATATCAGCGAGTGAAACGGTGCCTTGCAGCAGTTCGTCGCCTTCGCGTTGCGTGATGCGCAGCGCACCCGCGCGCACGCCGATTACACATGGACTGCGTTGGAGGTGCCCGCGCACCGCTCCGTGCGCGGGTGCCTGCGAAACGTCGAGCGAATGCCCGAGTGGCCAACTGACACCGCCGCTCAACGCGATACCGGTGGCCGTCAAAGTCGCCCCCAGCAGATTCATCGGCGGATCGCTGAACGCACGCGCGACGCGCAGCGAATGTGGCGTGTGAAATACATCGGGTGTCGGCCCGTACTGTAGCAGCGTACCGCGATCGAGCACTGCCGTGTAACCGCCGAGCATGAGAGCTTCGGTGGGATCGGTCGTGGCATACACCACGGTCGACTCGCCCGTAGCGAACAGCTGCGTCAGTTCGTCGCGCAATTCCTCACGCAACTTGTAGTCGAGATTGACCAGTGGCTCATCGAGCAACATCAACGGCGCTCGCTTGGCCATCGCGCGCGCCAGTGCAACGCGCTGTTGCTGTCCGCCCGAGAGTTCTGCCGGCAATCGTCCAAGAAACGGTTCTATCCGTAGTCGCGTTGCGATCGCACGCACGCGTGCATCGATGTCGCTCGCGGTTGCGCCGGCTGCGCGCTGCCGGCGCAGTGGCGACGCAATGTTCTCCGCGACAGAGAGCGACGGATAGTTGATGAATTGCTGGTACACCATCGCGATGTTGCGCTCGCGAACCGGTCGTCCAGTCACGTCAACATCGTCAACCAACACACGTCCACTCGTGGGCGCGTCGAGTCCGGCCATGATGCGCATCAGCGATGTCTTCCCTGATCGCGTCGCGCCGAGCAGCACCGTGAGCGCGCCGGGAACGAGTGACAACTCGATCGGATGGAGATGTGTCTCGGCGCCGACGTGTTGCGTGACGCGGTCGAGCACGAGCTTCATGGCTGCACCCGCGGTCTCTCGATCGTCCTTTCGCTCTTGAGGCGAGCGGTACGACAGCCTTTGCTGTCGTGTGCGACTCTCAGAAGCGATGCGCCTCCTTGCTGTGTTCCTTTCTTCGCGTCATCAAGCCGCGCGCGGGCATTGAATTCGAGTCCCATGGTACCCCCGGCGTCTCCCTTCGCTGCGTTCCTGGTGTCGACTGGACCTCAAATCGTGGTCGATCCCTCACGCGGCAAACGTGCCTCGGCGCGCTCCGCGAACGCAACCCCTCCGGCGTCGCGCATCATTTGCGCATCATTTGCGTGACGAGGGGAGGTCTTGAGCATGTCTGACAAGCAGAGAGGCAGGGATCAGGTGCACCCGGCCCCCAACCCCTTTACGCTACTGCCGCCATCGGTTTTGTCATCAGCTGGCGGGCACGGTTGCGCACCGCGACATCGCGATCCTCGGACGCCATGCGCACCAAGGGCATGGCGGCGGACGGACGGAGGCGGACCAACGCTTCAAGCATTGCAATGCGCAGATCAGACGAATACGCACCCCGCGCCGATGGTGAGCAGAGTTTCACCAAACGCTGAACGGCGTCCGGACTGGTGCTGGACACGAGCGCCCGCAGCATCTCGTGCTGCATGTCGGTGTTACGCTCTACCTCCAACGCATCGCCCACCGCCGCGGCGTTGATATCCTTGCCCGCGAGTTTGCGCAGGTTGCGAAATGCGCGGTGACGTACCGTCGACGACCTGTCGCGCATCGCGCCCGCAAGCGCGGCACACGCGGCGGGCGTTCCGATACGCGATAGCGCCGTAATCGCGGCGAGACGCACACGCTCATCCGAGTGGATGAGTACGTGAGCCAACGGCACCTCGACATCCGGAGCCTTCATCGAGCCGAGAATCGACGCTGCGTTGCGCACGACATACCACGTCGGGTGCGACAGACTGCGTAGCAGCAACGGTGTGCCCAGATGCATCTCGACGATCGCGTCAAGCAGTGCGCGACGTTCCAGACGGCCGGTTTCGGCGATCAGGCGCGCAATCAGTGCGCCGGCGCCAGCGTCCCCTGCACGTTGCAGCACTTCGAGCACTTCGTCGCGTGTAATCTCCGGGCTCTGCAACAGCTGCGCGACCAGACCGAGCGTCGACGCGGACGCAAGTTGGTCGAACGTCGCGGTCCACACAGCGCGCAGGTCGTCGGACGCCTCGCCAAGCAGTGCGCAATCGCGCTCAGCGCGGAGCACGTCGAGCAGCAGATACGCCACCTTTTTGGCATCGCCGCTGCGCACGTGCTGCTGCACCTGCTCGACGATTCCGTCGGCAAACGTGTATGCGTTGTCAACCGTGTGGCAGGCCAGCGCTGCCGATACGTTCGCACGCACCTCGCCTCCCGAAAGTGATTCTTCCAAACTGAACGCGCTTTGGCGTTCGCTGCGCACGTTGAATCCGACGTGCCAGGCGCCGAGTTCATGCGCGCGCAGATCGATCCGCGCTTCGGGGCCGGTCGAGGCCTCCGAGAGCAGGTTGGCGACGAGCAGCAGTTCCTTGGGGGTCGCCAGCGACTCGACGGTGATGGCCGAGACGCCGTGGCGCTGCATCGCTTCGACGAGCGGCTGGATGAGCGCCGCGTTGGCCATCACCGCTTGATCGCTGTCGCATAGCGCTCCGCTAATTTCGGTGAGGACCACGTCCGACTGCGTCGCACTTTCGCAGACGTGCACAAGTGCTTCGCGAAGCGCGTCCTGGCCAGCGTTGCTGCTCAGTTGGCGCACAAGCGTCGCGAGGGCGATCGCGAGTTCTGAACCGTCCGTCGGCGAAGGGACCACTGTTTGATTCTCCTGCCCAGTCAATTCTGCTTAGTCAAAGCCCGGCGCTGCCTTCGCGACCGGTGCATCCCCCGCTTACCTCTGCGATAAGACGAATCAGCTGCCTGTTCGTCATGCAGCCGCTCAATGGCGTCACAAAGACGTCAGGAGGGCATTGCAGCGGAGGCCTCGCGCCCTTGCCGCGCCGGCACGAACTTGCACTCTCACACCGCTCTGGTCCTGCCGTCATTCGAGCGCCCTGCGCGCTCGCAAGTCATCCTGCCCCACGCCGACAATGCCACGCTGTCTTCGTCTCGTATTCGCAATCCTCGTCACGGCGATCCTCCCCGTCGCCATCACCTCGCCGCTGTACTCGCAGTCCCCTCAACGTGCGACTTCACCCAGCGGGGTTGAGCGGGCGGCGCTTCCCGAACGGGCCGTGCGCCGCGACATCCCGATCACGAATGCCATCCGACGCGCATATGCGGCCGGCACGCGCGACTCGACCGGTCGTCCCGGGCGGAATTACTGGCAGCTCCGCACCGACTATAGCATCGATGTCACGCTCGATGCGCCGACATCCCGTCTCAATGGCAAGGCGCGCATCACGCTGCACAACACCAGCAATGATTCGTTGAGCGCGATCGCGTTGCGCCTCGACCCCAATCACTTCATCGGCACCAATCCACGCGCCGCGACGTGGACGCCTGCGGAAAACACCGAAGGGATCGTGATCACCCGCCTCGTGGTTGATGGGCGCGTCGTCAACTTGAACGCAGCACCCCCCTCGTCGAGTGGACGTGGTGGCGGCGCGCAGGCGCAGCAGAGCGAGCCGGTGCTCGTGAACGGCAAGTCGACGGTCGCGCGCTTGCTGCTTTCCAAGGCGATCGCGGCAAAATCAGACGCGAAAATCGAGATCGACTGGAATCATAAACTGCCCGGCGGCCCTGGCATCGGGCATCGCATGACGCAGCGGTGGGCGGATACGCTCTACCAGCCGACGCAGTGGTTCCCGCGTGTTGCCGTGTACGACGATTTGCGGGGTTGGGACAATGAGCTCTACCTCGGCCCCTCCGAGTTCTACAACAACTTCGGCACGTTCGATGTGAACGTCACCGTGCCGGCGGGTTGGATTGTGAGCGGAACGGGCGTGTTACAAAACCCCGAGCAGGTGCTGACTGCCAAAGCGCGCGCGCAGCTGGCGAAAGTGTTGTCCACCGACTCGATGACGACGATCGTCGGTGCAGATGAAATCGGCCCCGGACAGGCGACCGCGAACGGCGATGCGAGCGGTCGCCTCACGTGGCGCTTTCACGCCGATACGGTGAACGATTTCGCGTGGGCCACCGCGAAGAAATTCGTCTGGCAGGCGACGCGCGCAACGATTCCAACCAAGGGTGCGGTGCCGATCAACCTGCTCTTTCTTCCTGGCAGTGCCTCTCGCTATGCGCGCGCCGGCGAGATCGGTCGTCACGCACTCGAGTTCTACTCGAAGCAGTGGTTCCCGTATCAGTTTCCGCAGCTCACGATGCAGGACGGACCGAGCGCGGGGATGGAATACCCGATGGTGATCAACTCCAATCAGGGCGCGGCCGATCACGAGGCGGGTCACCAGTGGTGGCCGATGGTGGTGAGCAACAACGAGACGTGGTATGGCTGGATGGACGAGGGGTTCAATCAGTACATGAACATCCTGTCGGACGCCGATGCAGCGAAACGCGCACCCAATCTCGATGGACGCGGTCAGTCGTACGGCACCACGAGTGGCAACGAAGCCGAGCCGCCGATGATGTGGAATGCGAACTACGCAGGGCCAGCCTTTTACGGCTTTCAGACGTACTCAAAAACGCCGTTGATGTTGTCGGCGCTTGGTGGCGTCGTTGGTGACAGTGCTGTGCAACGCGCGCACAAAGAGTGGGCGACGGCGTGGATGTTCAAACATCCTTCACCGTGGGACTATATGTTCTTCATGAACAAGGCACTCGGCCGCGACCTTGGCTGGTTCTGGCACAGCTGGCTGTTCACGACGGAAAGTGTCGACGGGCGCATCGATGCCGTGAAGACGCAGGGGATGCGCACGACGGTTGTGGTGAAGCAGGATGGCCAGATGCCGTCGCCCGTTGTGCTGGAGGTGAAGTTCGCGTCGACCGGACCCGCAGTTCGCCCGATGAAGAACGCCGTGATGACCGACAGTGTCACGGCAGTGGTGACGTGGCCGGTTGACGTGTGGTTTGCGGGCAGTCGCACGTACACCGCGGAGATGGTGTTCGGTGGACGCAAGATCGAGAAGATCACCCTCGATCCGCAGCGTCGGTTTCCGGACAGGAACGCGGCGGATAACGTGTGGCCGAGGTGACCGCGGTGAACTGAGGCGGCCGTTACCGACGTTGCGTGCTGACCTCTTCCCGAGCGAGACGAGAAGAGGTCGACAGCCCGGAACTCAGTGTGTTGGCCGCCCCGACGCATCAAGGGAACGGCGGAATGCGCCCCGGCGTCGGCGGTGCCCCGATCCGGTCCAACTCAGCCTCAATGGCCGGAATTTCGGTGGTCAGGAGCGGCTTGAGCTTGTCATACTCGGCCATGAAGTCGGCCGCGGCGATGTCGTACTGCTCGCGATTGGTCGTCGTCGGTGGATTCAGCATACCGCCAGGCACTGCGTTGTTCGCGTGCGCCTGAATCGAAACAGGAACGGGTTCCCCACGCGCCGAATTGACGTTGTCGCCGCGCAGCTGACGCAGCGCGAGCGTCAGCCGGCGGCTCACATCACGCGATCTATCGGTCAGTGCCTTGGGCGCACTTGGCATCTGGTCGAGCACCTTGATGATGGCGTCCATCTTGGCCTTGGCCGCGGTCGCGGCCTCGACGCTCGAGCTGATCTGCCGCGTGAGCGCCTGGGCCTTGGTGCGGAAGGTCAGGTTCGCTTCCCGGTCAGTCACGGTGGTCGTTGCGGCCGGGTCATGCAGCACCGTGAACGAGACGGCTGAACTCACCGGCGTGGACACGCCCTTATCGCGTCGCACGAGAGTGACCGAGTACTTCCCGGGTGGTACCGGACTACCCACACTGCCACCCCCACGCCCTCCCGCTGCTGGATTGGCTGCTGGAGTCGTTGCCGGCGCCTCCCCCGGCGCATCGAGCGAGCCGCGCAGGTCCCACATCACCCGGTGCACGCCACGAGCGCCTGGCAGTGTGAGCACGCGCCATATCTTGCCCGCCGCGTCAGCAATCGAAGCCCCGAGCACTACTGGTTCCTCTTCGGCTTCCGCGAGAAAGTCCTCCGGTGTTGGATACACGATCGGTTTGCCCGCGCGTTCGGCGGCCCGCTGTGCCTGCACGCGCTTGTCCTTCCGCGACGTGAAAACTGCGTCCTTGAGCGAGTAGGTAATTGCGGCGCCGTATTCCGGATTGGCCGCCGAGTAGAGCGCATCGCCTTGAGCTCCGCCGGTACCGGTGCCACCAAAGATGCCGCGCCGCGCGAACGACACTGCGTCCTTCACGGGATAGAGCGTGACCGGTGCGGCGAGCGTTTCGGTGGTCACATCACGCAATCGCGCGTAATCGTCGATCACGTAAATGCCGCGGCCAAACGTCGCCAGTACGAGGTCATCGTTCTGGCGCTGAATCGCGATGTCCCGCACCTGTATGGAGGGGAGCCCGGGAATCTTGAGCCAGTGCGTGCCACCATCCTTGCTCACGAACGCGCCGAACTCCGTGCCCGCAAAGAGCAGCTTCGCATCCACGTGATCTTCAGCGAACGCGTACACCGTGCCGCGCCTTGGCAGGTCGCTCGCGATCGATGTCCACGTACGCCCCGCGTCGGTGCTCTTGAGCAGATACGGCGCGAAGTCTCCGTTCTGGTGATTGTTCACGGCCACGTACACGGTCGTTGCATCATGTCGCGAACTGATGAGACGCTGCACGTACGCGTTCGACGGCACGCCGGGCAGCGAGTCGACTTTCCGCCAACGCGCACCACCGTCTTCCGAGATCTGCACGAGTCCATCATCGGTGCCGACGTACAGCAAACCTTCGGTCTTCTGCGATTCGGCAATCGTACTGATGTTGCTGTACAACGCGGTCGACTGATTCTTGGCGATGGCGTCGGGCCCCCACACCTTCCCCATGACCGGCATCGCATTGCGGTCCACCTGACGCGTGAGGTCACCGCTCAGTGCCTTCCAGCCGTTGCCGCGGTCGTCGCTGCGATAGAGGCGCTGCGATGCGGTGTAGAGGCGCGTGTGCGAGTGTGGCGAGATGATGATCGGCGTGTCCCAATTCCAACGACTCGGCGCTTCCCCTCGCAGCTCCTGGGGCTGGATGCTGATCGCTTCGCCCGTCGCCACGTTGAGTCGCACCATGCCGGCATTCTGACTTTCTGCGTAGACCGTGCTCGCGTCCTGCGGATCGATACGCGAGACGAAACCGTCACCGCCGTTGGTGATGAACCAATCGGTGTTGAGAATGCCGGTGCTGCTGCGCACCGCGGCCGGACCGCAGAGCGACGAATTGTCCTGCGTGCCGCCGCACACCATGTAGAAGGGCGCGTTGTTGCTGACGTCGATGTCGTAGAATTGCGCGATGGGCAGGTTGGCGTAAAACATCCAGCTCTTGCCCGCGTCCCACGACTGATACAAACCGCCGTCGTTGCCGTTGATGATGTGATCGGCGTGCTGCGGGTCCACCCAGATGTAGTGATTGTCGACGTGCTTGCCGCGTTCGCCGAGGTTGCGCCACGTGGCACCGCCATCGTCACTCACTTGGTTCTGCACGTCGACTGCGTACAGCCGCTGCGCGTTGAACGGATCGGCGAAGATGGTGCCGTAGTACATCGGCTGCGCGGTGTATCCCGAGCGCTTCTCCCAGGTGATGCCGTTGTCGGTGGAGCGAAACACGCCCGCGTCGCCAGGCGCCGACTCGACGGTCGCGTACACCACATTGGAGTTCACCGGTGACATGGCCAGACCGATGCGACCAAGTGTGCCTGAGGGAAGGCCGTTGGTGATCTTCTTCCATGTTTTGCCGGCGTCGGAGGAGCGGTACATCGCGCTCTCGGGACCGCCGTTGATGAGCGTGTAGAAGTGGCGACGGCGCTGCCATGTGGCGGCAATGAGCACGTCGGGATTGCGCGGATCCATGACCACGTCCGTGACGCCGGTTCGCTCGCTCACCGTGATGAGCGACGTCCACGTCTTGCCACCGTCCGTCGTCTTGTACAGCCCGCGCTCGCCGCCGTCGGCCCACAGTGGACCCTGCGCGGCCACGTACACCACGTCGCTGTTGCGCGGATCGATGATAACGCGGGCGATATGCTCGGACTTCTCGAGCCCCATGCGCCGCCACGTCTTGCCCGCGTCGTCGGAGCGATACACGCCATCGCCGTAGGCCACGCTGCGCTGCGAATTGTTCTCGCCGGTGCCGACCCAGATCGTGGTCGGATTCTTCGGGTCGATCGCGACGGTGCCGATGGAATACGACGACTGCTTGTCGAAGATGGGTGTCCACGTCGCGCCACCATTCTCCGTCTTGAACACGCCGCCCGAGGCGACACCCACATACATCACGGCCGGGTTGTCGGGGTGAACGGCGATGCTGGATACGCGTCCGCCGGTGACGGCCGGGCCGATGAGCCGCGGCTTGAGCAGTGCGCCCAAGGCGCCGGCGATGCCGCGGTTGGCGGTGGTGTCAGTGCCAGTGGCGTTGCTGGTATCGCGTGGTGTGGAATCGGCGCGCGCGGCCGGAGTGTTCGCCGCTCTCGCGCCGGGCTTGGCCGCCGGAGTGGAAGTCTTTTTGGGCGGCGGGGTCGGCGGCTTGGCCTGCGCGCTCAAAGTCGCGAAAGGCGCGCCAATGATGGCGATGAACGCGACGGTGCGCGTGAGCAGGTGACGACGGTGCACGGGATGGGCGGCAGAAGGATTGAAATCGCGGTCGCGGAAGTATGTCGTGAGGGTCCCCACGACGCGACGACGACACGACGACTCGGAGCCAAATGCGAGGCAGCGGACGATCGGCGTCGATGGATGCACCGGCCTCGCGATCCATCGGAACCATCGTACGATCACGTGTGCGCAATGACCCGCAATGCCGACACGAACCGCTGTATTTCCGCTTTAAAGCCCCAGCACTGCCTTGGCGCGGAAGAGGTTCTGTATACGGTCGTCCAGACCGTTGAATCCGCCGTTGATACGCTTGGTTACGGCGCGCACGTCGTCGCGTTCGGCCAGTGGCGCCAGCTTGCGGTCCACCCAGAACCAGGCGGCCGCTTCGGCCGAGATTGTCGGGTCGTCACCCAGCGGTTTGGGATTGTTGACGTAGTCCACGCCCGTGTATTTGCTGAACGCGATGTAGTTGCTACGGCCGGTGAGCTGAATCAGCCCACGGCCCTTGAAGCGCACGCCATCGCCTGGATGTGTGTTTCCCAGGTCGGTGCGGCCTTCGTAGGCGGCACCGCTGGCGATTTCTTCGTTGTACAGCAGCGAGCCCGACTCATGCCCCACCTGCGCGATGAAGTGCGCCATCTGCAACGGTGAGGTGATGCCGTACTTCAGCATCGTCGCTTTCAACGGTTCGAAGTACAGGTCGACCCGACTCCGCGCGGCTCGTGGCAGAACCGCAGCGAGCTTCTCTTTCGTCGCGCCCTCGGGCAGTCCCTCGAGCAGCGCTTTGATGGTGGCGTCGCCGGGGGCCACGATGCGGTCCGACTCGGGCAGCCCCATGACACCGGTCTCGAAGGCCGCCAGTGCGTCCAACGTCTTGCCGCCGATGCGACCGTCGGTGCTCAGCGTCGCCAGCCGTGGGCCGGGTATGCGGTCCAGATTGGCGTTGAGCAGAATCTGAACGACGGCCACATCGGCCAAGTCGTTGCGACCTGCCATCCCGACTGATGCGGTAATGGGCATTGGATAGTCTCCTCTTCACATGGGTGGTTTGTGTTTCACCTCGCGCGCTCGCAATGATGTGACAATGCGCCGCAGACGCCAGCGTCGAGGCGGTAGAGTAGTCCCACTTCGAGAGGTCTCACGGACACTGCGCAGTGGGCTCGGCTGATACCGTCGGCCGTCGGCCTTCGCTGCTCGCTCCATCGTGACGCTCCGGAACCTGGGCGCGAGAGATTCCCCACCGCCGCGCAAAGTTGTTGCGTCCGAGTCCCAGCAACGCATGAGTCTGGCGCCCGCGCAGCGCAGCATTGATTTTCGCTAGATGAATCTTGACGATCGGGTCGCCGGAGTCTTCGGCGACGATGAACCCACGCAGGTGGGGTCGGCGACCAGCAACGCGTCCCCGTCTCACCCGCGATCTGACGTCCAGCTACCGCACTAACCCCGCGCTGCGATCGTCTTGATCGCCTCGGCCAACCTGTCGGCATCGGCGAGACTGTTGTACAGCGCTGGCGTGACGCGCACGCAATCACCCTTCGCCAGCCCGGTGCGATAGAAGGTGAACACACCGAACTCGTCGAGTAATGTTTTGGCGAGTGCCTGGTTGGCCGCGCTCGTGCCACGACCGTGCAGTCGAAAGCCGGTAAGCGCGCCGACGAGACGCGGATCATCGGGCGTGAGGATGTCGACGCCATTCGCTCCGCGAACGGCATTCACCCACCGATCTCGGAGCAGTCGCAGCCGAGCGGCTTTGTTTTCCATGCCGATCGTGGCCTGAAAATCGAGCGCGTCGGGAATCGTCATGATGGTGGCGAAGTTGCTTGTACCCGTGTGGATCCGACTGTCGATGCGCGAGAGCGACCCGGGGTCTCCGTGCGCGGCGTCGATCGATGCAAGCTTGTCTTCGCGGATATACATCACGCCCGCACCAACGGGCGCGCCAATCCACTTGTGCAGGTTCAGGCCAACGAAATCGGCGTCGAGTTGTGCCATGGTGAGTGGCACCTGGCCGAACGAATGCGCGGCGTCGAGCACGACATCGATGCCGCGCGGCCTGGCAATCGCGACGATGTCCTTCACCGGCAACAGCAGCCCGGTCTTGTTGTTGCAGTGCGTCAGCAGCAACAGCTTCGTTTTCGGGTTCGCGTCGAGCGCCTTGGTGTACGCCGCGATGATGTTCTCGTACGACGCCGGTTCGGGAATGTCGAACGTGACCAGCGTCGCACCCGTGCGCTTCGCGAGCGCATTCATGGCGTACTGCATGGCGTTGTAATCGAGATCGGCGTACATGATCGTGTCGTCGCGCCCGACCTTGTTGTACTGGCTGATCAACGCCTGCAATGCTTCGGGCGCGTTACGCGTGAAGGCGATCTCCGTCGGCTTGGCGCCGATGAATTCGGCCACGCGCGCGCGCACCTGTTGTGACAGTGCAGGGAACTCCCGACGCGCAAAGAATGAGCTGTCACGATTGGCGCGATCGATATTGCGGTGATATGCGGCGAGCACCGGCTGCGACATCATGCCGAAGAAGCCGGCTTCCATGTTCGTGACGCCGTCTCTCACCCGGAACTGTCGGGCGACTTTATGCCAGTAGGCTTCATCGCGCGCGACGACATCGGGTGTGCCGATCGGCATGTCGAGGGCGCCGAGCGTGCCGGAGGGAGTTTCGCCATGCGCCGCTGCGTGGACTGGCGCTGCGTAGGCGGAGGATGTGGCGGCGAGCGATGCGGCGCTCAGCATGGCGGCGTCTTTGACGAACATTCGGCGAGTCGGCATGCCGAAGTGTACGAGTCGAAGCTGATGACGGCAAAGGGCCGGGTGCGCGCCGCGCCGCCGTGCGTCCGTTCGCGGAGGCAGGCGTACGGTCGTCTGCAGGTTCAGTGGGGGCTGACGGTGGCGGTTTGACGGCTCAACAATCTCAGCGCGCAACCGTTATATCATCAGCTAGACCATCAAAGCAACCACCGTGTCATTTGCATGGCGACGCTGGTGACTCATCCCTGCGCGATGCGGTACTCCCGCCTCGCGTTTCCTTCCACGATTGTACCGCGGTACGACATCGCTGACGCGAACGGAGCCATGTTTCTTGAGGACGAAATAGTTATCACGCCGCCCCGTAGTGACGAACCGACAGCAGCATTGCCGCGATGGGGACGGTGGGTGCTCGCGCTGGCGATGACCGTTTCACACGCAGCGCACGCCCAGAGCAAACCGACTGTCGTCGGTATCGAGCGCGCCGCTGCCGTCGTGAACCCTGAAGCGGTGGCGCGCCCGGTCATGCAGGCCACACGCACGACGCACCCCATCGTCATCGATGGCAGGCTTGACGAGGCCGACTGGGCGGCGGCCCCGGTGCTGACGGATTTCATACAGCAGTTGCCGAACACCGGGCGGCGCGCCGAGTTCAAGACCGATGTGCGCTTGCTGTACGACAGCGACAACCTGTACGTGTCCAGCGTGAATTACGATCCGGATCCGGCCCGCGCCATCACGGTTGGGCTGGAGCGCGATTTCGTGTCCAGCAACAGCGATATCTTCGGCCTGGTCCTCGACACCTTTCACGACAAGCGCAATGCGTTTCTGTTCATCGTGAATCCGAAAGGTGCGGTACGCGACGAGCAAACGTTCAACGACTCCCGCAACATTGTGGAAGCGTGGGACGGCATTCACATCGTGAAGACATCCCAGCAGGATTCCAGCTGGACCGTCGAGATGAGGATTCCGCTGCGCACTTTGCGATTCGATGCACGTCAAGATCCGCAGTCTTGGGGCATCAATTTCATTCGCCGCGTACGGCGGGTGAACGAGACGTCGTACTGGGCGCCGCTGGAGCGTCAGTATCGCCTGCACCGGATGTCCAAAGCCGGCACAATCGAAGGCTTGTCCGGGCTGAAGCAGGGGCGGAATCTACAGGTGAAGCCGTATGCGCTGGCCGCCAACTCGAGTGGCGCGCAGGTGCCCACGACGGCGCTGGGCACGAAGACCGATGTCGGGGGCGACATCAAGTACGGCGTGACCCCTGCGCTGACGCTCGATCTCACGTACAACACCGATTTTTCGCAGGTCGAGGTCGATCAACAGATCGTCAATCTCACGCGATTCGGCGTTCTCTTTCCCGAACGGCGTGAGTTCTTCATCGAAAACAGCGGGTCCTTCACGCTCGGCGACGTCGTAGAGCGCAACTACCGGATGGGCGCGGCGTTGAGCGACTTCACGCTGTTCAATTCCCGTCAGGTTGGCCTGACAGCCGATGGTCGCCCATTGCCAATCGTCGGTGGTGGACGGCTTACCGGCCGCACGGCAGGCTTTGAACTAGGGCTGCTGGACATGCAGACTCAACGCTTGGGGTCGGCGCCCGCGGAGAACTTTGCCGTGGCGCGCGTGCGTCGGAACTTCCTCGGTAACTCTGACATCGGGCTGCTCTACGCCAATCGACAGGGTACCGATACGAATTCGTTCAATCGATCGTACGGCGTCGACGCCAATGTCCGATTGTTCGGCAACATGATCATCAATTCGTATCTCGCCGGGTCTCGCGCGACACAGTCCACGTCAGACGGTTCGGCCGGCCGCGTGTCCGTGGCGTATCGCGGACGGCTCTGGAACTCGTCAGCGATGTACAAGCGCGTCACCGCCGGCTTCGATCCCGGTATCGGCTTTGTGCGACGACGGGACTTTCAGCAGCGCTACTTCACGACCGGCATCCATGCGCGGCCAAAGCTGCGTGGCATTCAGGAGTTGAACCCGTATGTCGAGGCCGACTACTACGACGATCTCGACGGCACGCCGCAGTCTCACCAAGTCACCGCCGGTCTTGACGTCTTCTTTCAGCCGGACGCGGAGCTCAAAGTCGAGCTGCACGACAACTTCGACCGACTCACTCGGCCCTTCTCCCCCGTCGCGGGCCGGTCGATCCCGGTCGGCCAGTACCGCTTCCGCGACGCGCAAGTTTCGTATGTGACCACGCAACGGTTCCCCGTGTACGGGAACGCGGGCGTCACCGTCGGCGATTACTACGACGGGACGCGTTCGGCGTATAACGGAGGCGTGACGTGGCGGCCGCGCTATGACGTCAGCTTCGAGGCCACCTATCAACACAACGCCGTATCGCTGATGAGCGGACCATTCACGGCGGATCTCGCGGGGCTGCGCACCAAGTACGCATGGTCAACCACCCTGTTCGGTAGCGCATTCGTGCAATACAATGCGCAGACCAAGACCTTCGTGACGAACGCGCGCATGGCGTGGCGCTATTCGCCGCTCAGCGATGTATTTCTCGTGTACACGGAGCGCCAGAACACCGAAACCCACGTGCGCAACGAGCGGAGCGTGGCATTCAAGGTGACGCGCATGATGGCGTTCTGATAGCGCTGCATCCGACGTGGCTGGGCCTGACATCTGGCCGAGACGAGCGTGCTCTTGAGCTGCACGCCAGATTAATCGCTGCAACTCGGCGCTGAACCAAGGCTCATTCGGAATGGTGCGGCACGCTCGTTGCACGACCGTCTTCCCGGACCTGACCGCGGATGCGTCAGGCCACTCGCCCCAGCTACCAGGATTTCGTTATGACGCGTTCAAGTTCGCGATTGCAGCCGGAGCTCAGTGCACCGCGCTCGCGCCGGAGAACATTCAGCTTCATCGTACTTGTGACTCTGGCCGCAGCCGCATGCGGGCCCAAGGACGCCGACATCAAGGCGGCCGCCGAAAAAGCGCTTGCCGCTACGCCGGGCGCGACCGTTGAGGTGGTGAAGGGTGTCGCGACGATTGGCGGTCAGTTCGCCGATTCGGCCGCGATGATGTCAGGCGCTGCGGCTGTGACGGCGGTGAAGGGCGTGACCTCGGTGGTCGATAATGCGACGGTCGCACCGCCACCGCCGCCGCCTGTCGTCATGTCTTCGGACGATTCGCTCCGCACCAACGTGCAGGCCGTTCTCAAAGAACATCCCACGCTTACCGCGGACGTGAAGGATGGTGTCGTGACGTTGACCGGTTCGATCGGTAAGTCGGACCTGATGCACGCCATGCAATCGCTGAACGCGCTGCATCCGCGCAAAATCCAGAACAAAGCTACGGTGACGAAATAACGCCATGACTACGCTCGAATCGAAGTACGCTGAGCTGATCTCGGCGACGAACAGCAGTGGTGCGACGCGCGTCGCCATTCGCGAACAAGGCGATGTGCTCTACATCGACGGCGAAGTGCCGACTGGTGAAGTAAAGGACCAACTCTGGGCCGCGTACGAGAAGATCGATCCGGATTTCCGCAGCGGCGACGTGGTGCTCAACCTCGCGGTCGCGGCTGCGGCGCCGTCGACGCAGCTCAAGGTCACGACACAGAGTTCGAATCTGAACATCCGGAAGGGACCGGGCACCGATCAGCCGATCATCGGCAAAGCGGCGCATCACGCCGAGGTTACGTTGTTGAGCAACTACAACGATGAGTGGGCGCTGATCCGTTCGGCCGCAGGTGAAGAAGGCTACTGCTCGCGGAAGTACCTGACCGCGTTGTAGGAATCGCCATTCACTCTTCCTTTACGCGCGGGCTGCAAATGGTTCGAATTCGCGCAGCGGTGGCGACGGTCGCCACCGCTGCGCTCGCGCTCTGTGTTCCGCTCACTGCGGCCATCGCGCAACTCTCAGACTCCACGCGCGCACGAATCGACGCTGTCTTTGCCCGTTACGATCGCACCGATTCTCCGGGCTGTGCGCTTGGCATCGCTGAGCACGGCCGCGAGCTCTACACGCGTGCATATGGGATGTCGGACTTTGAGCACGGTCAGGCGATCGCTCCGTCGTCGATCTTTCACGTCGCCTCCATCTCGAAGCAGTTCGCCGCGTTCTCAGTTGCGCTCCTCGCGAACGACGGGCGACTCTCGCTCGACGATGACATACACAAATTCATCCCGGAACTTCCCGACTACGCAACGCGCATCACGGTTCGTCAGCTGATGCACCACACCAGCGGACTGCGCGATCAGTGGCAGCTGCTGAAATACGCTGGGTGGCGGGACGATGACCTGATCACCGAAGACGATGTGCTCGGTATCGTCGCCAAACAAAAAGGACTCAACTTCACGCCGGGCGACGAGTGGCTCTACTCGAACACCGGTTTCACCTTGCTCGCGGTGATCGTGAAGCGCGTGTCCGGACAGTCGCTGCACGACTTTGCTCAGGAGCGAATCTTTGCCCCCCTCGGCATGCGCGACACGCACTTCCACGATGATCACACCATGATCGTGGTGGGCCGGACGTCGGCGTATGAGCCGCGCGCGGGTGGGGGATGGAAAATTTCGATTCCTGTCTTCGACACATACGGCGCAACGTCGCTCTTCACCACCGCGAGCGACCTGCTCAAGTGGATGGCGAATCTTGATGCACCGACGGTCGGGAACGTGGCGCTGGTTGCCGCAGCGCAGACGAGCGGCGTGCTGAACGACGGGACTCCAATTGGCTACGGCTATGGACTCACACTCGGGAAGTACCGGACGCTCACCGCCATCGGACATGGCGGAGCGGATGCCGGATATCGCGCACAGGTGGAGCGCTATCCCGAACGCGGGATCGCGGTGGCTGTGCTGTGCAACGTGAGTACGGCGGTGCCGGCGTTGCTTCTCCACAGCGTCGCCGACGTCCTTCTGGGTACCGCCGTACCGAAGGACGTCGCATCCATCGACACTCTGGCGCGTACTACGACGCTTGCGTCGAAGCAACGTTGGGTGGGGACGTATCGCGACACCGTCAGCCAACAGGTGCTGCGCGTGAAGCTGCGCGGCGACTCGCTCTTTCTTGGCGACGGACGGTATCTCAACACGACGGGTGACACCTCGGTGCGAATCGCGCAGAGTGGAACTGCCCTCATACTTCAAGCTACCGGCGGCACCGTTACCGGGGTGACGATGATGCCACGCACGACGCGCCCGTTGGTATTTCGGCGTGAGATGCCCGTCGCTCCCGATCGCGCGGCGCTCGCGGCCTATGAGGGGTCGTACTACAGCGACGAGCTCGATGTGACGTATACGCTGTCGGTCACTGACTCGGGGCTCGTGGCCAAACACCGTAAGCTCGCAGCCATGCGGTTGACTCCCGCCGTGGCCGACGCCTTCACCGTCGACAATCGGGCGACCGTCATCTTCGCGCGCGATCGTGCGCGGAAGGTTGAGGGCTTTACGTTGACCGACGGGCGTGCACGGGGGGTGCGGTTTGCGCGGGTGAAGTGACGCAGGGCGCGGGATTCATCAGCAAAGTGTGACGTGCGTCTCACTCGGCGACTTGCAGCGAAGATCAAGGCTCGCGTTTCGGCGGGAACGCTGTATCGTCGCGCTGTGGGGTTTGGTGCGCGTGCGAGGGCTCTTTTTTGAAGAGTCATACGGCTCGCGGCGTGCGTATGCACGTACTCCATACCCGCGGCGGGCCCTCCCCGCTCCTATTCTCCCCGTCACGGAACACTCCATGAAACGGTTGAGCGCAGCACTTGGACTGGCGGTTTTCGTCTTCGTCGGCTGCTCAGAGGCCCCGACGTCGTCTCTCGCTCGCGTCGCATCGCCCTCGTTCAACGCGACAGGCGCACCTATCGCGGGACGCTACATCGTGGTCTTCAAGAGTGACGTGCAGGATGTGGACGGGGAAGTCCGCCAGCTATCCGGCCGCTACGGCGCATCCGCCAGGCACACGTATAAGTCCGCGCTGAAGGGAATGGCGATCGATCTCTCAGACGCGAAGGTCGCTGCCCTGCGCGCCGAGCCCAGTGTCGCGTATGTCGAGCAGGATCAGGTCATGTCCGTCAATACGACCCAATCCGGCGCAACTTGGGGCATCGACCGCATTGACCAGCGCAACCTGCCGTTGAGCGGTACCTACGCGTACGGGGCGGACGGAACGGGTGTCACGGTGTACATCATCGACACCGGCATCAACTTTACACACACCGAGTACGCCGGCCGCGCGTTCACTGGCATTGACGAGGTGAGCGTGGGTGGCTCGGCGGCCGACTGCAATGGACACGGTTCGCACGTGTCGGGCACTGTCGGGGGCACGGTCTACGGCGTCGCCAAGAAGGTGAAGCTGGTGGCTGTGCGGGTGCTCGACTGTTCGGGCTCCGGCTCGACGTCGGGCGTGATCGCTGGCATCGACTGGGTGACTGCGAATCGTGTGCTGCCGGCCGCGGCCAACATGAGTCTCGGCGGCGGCTTTTCGTCGTCGCTGAACACGGCGGTCGAGAACTCGATCGCCTCGGGCGTGGTGTACGGTATCGCTGCCGGCAACAGCACGGCTAACGCGTGCAACTACTCGCCAGCCAGTGCACCGAGCGCGATCACGGTGGGCGCGACCAGCATAACGGACGGCTTCGCCTCGTTCTCCAATTTCGGGACGTGTGTGGACATCAACGCGCCGGGCGTGAACATCACGTCAGCGTGGTTTGGCAGCAACACGGCCACCAACACGATCAGCGGAACGTCCATGGCGACGCCGCACGTGGTGGGTGCGGCGGCGCTGTACCTGCAGGTCAATCCTGCAGCGACACCGCTCCAAGTGCGCAATGCGTTAGTCAGCAACGGCACCCCGAACGTGATCTCGTCGCTTCCATCCGGTACGCCGAACACGCTGCTCTATTCGGCGTTCATCGCTGCTGGCCCGACACCTCCGGTGGCCAACTTCACCTCCAGCTGCTCGCTGCTCATTTGCAATTTTGACGGCACAAGCTCGACGGCGCTGTCGGGCGCGTCATACAGCTGGACCTTCGGCGACGCGACGAGTGGCAACGGGGTGACGACGAGCCATACCTACGCCGCATCGGGGACCTACTCGGTCACACTGACGGTGACGGATGCGAACGGCACGAGCACGAAAACGTCGTCGGTGACCGTGTCGAACGCGTCGCCGCCGCCAGTCGCCAGCTTCACCAAGAGTTGCTCGAATGCGACGTGCAGTTTTAACGCCAGCGCCACCACCAACGCAACGTCGTACAGCTGGAGCTTTGGGGACGGCACGAGCGGAACGGGGGTGACTGTATCGCACACGTTTGCGGTGCGCCAGAATTACACAATCACCCTCACCGCAACGGGAGCGGGCGGCTCGGGCACAGCAACGCAAACGGTGACCTGCAACCCCAAGAGGTGTTCCTAAGGGGTACGGTGCGCCGAACGTGATGCTGAAACGGTCAAGGGGTCGGCGCGCAGTGCGCCGACCCTCTTTATTGTCCTGAAATCGTCATGGGTGATCCGAACGCCCGGCTGTGTGAGTGCCGAGTTGAGGTCCACACTCGCAGAACGAAACGGCACCGTGTCGCTGGACGCACAAACCAATGGCACCGTAGCGGGCAATTCCTGCGATGCCTGCCGCAGCATGTTCAACGTGATGTCCACGCCAATGGCAGTACGCGTCGCGTCGGCATCCAGAGCGCGCCGCAGCAGCACTCCAGTGCCACACCCGATATCGAGAATGCGAAGTGCAGGCGCTGTCGGAAACTCCGCCAACGCGAGCGTGGTGCTGTCGCGAACGTATCGCGCCCAGGTGCGGTCGTAGGACGACGCAAGCGCGCTGTACTGACGACGGACTGCATGGTGTGTCATCGCTGTCGCGTGCGCAGGTGGCGCGTGCGCAGTTGGCCCGTGCGCGGGTGGCGCTCACCGGCTACACCCACGAGTTGGCCGTCCTTGCGATTCCCGATCTCAATTCCTGGCGGGAGACGACGAGGCCGAAGCCACGCGCTCAAAAAAGCCGTCGCCCAGGTAAATCCGTGTGACTCGGCCATTCTCCTCGGCGAAACGCACGATTTCACCGACTTCGGAACCCCCGGTGGGCGCCGTGTAGCGGAAGCGTCCGCCGCCGAGCGGCACGAGCTCGACGGGCGTGTCCACGTTCGCCCCGTTTGGCGTTATGAGCACGAGTTTCTGGTTGAGCAGTACCACTTCCACGTCGCTCCACGCGCCGCGATAGAGTCCAGCGAAGCGTGACCACGTCGGATCCCATGCCACGACGACAGGTTTCGGCGCCCCTGCCTTCGCCACGGCGGCGCCGACCGTCACCACGAGCTGGCGTGCGATGTCGCCTACGTTCGAGTCGTTCGTGTTCGTCAGTACGATCACGCCGACCTTGTCGTCGAGTTGGAAGAGCGTCTGCGTCGTGTTGCCCAGATAACCTCCGCCGTGACCGACCCACGACCGGTTGTTGATGCGACGAATGTCGAAGCCAAGCCCCGTGCCGCTCACCCACGTTTCGTCCACCGCGCGCACGCGATGCATTTCGCGCCACGAACCACTGCTCACGATCTGCGCGCCACCGCGTGGCCCGCGCCGGAACTGTGCCGAGACGAACTTCGCCATGTCGGTCACGTTTGATGTAACGCCGGTGGCGGCCGCCATACCGCGCGCATCGATGAAGGGAATGATGGCGCGTGAGCCGTCGGGCATGCGGCGTCCGTAGGGCACGGTCAGGCCGGGCACGTTCCGGTCCACGCTCGACTCGGTCATGCCGAGCGGGATGAACATGTTCTTCTCGACGTAGTCGGCCCACTTCTGTCCCGTGATCTGCTCGGCCACCAACCCCGCCACCGCGAACGCCAGGTTCGAGTACTTCCAACGCACACTCGGCGCGAACGCGGCCTGCCGGTTGGCGTACAGTTTCTTGATCTCGTCTTCGGTGGGGAAACTGTTCGTAGACCAGTGGTCGCCGGCCTCACGCTGCAGCCCTGATACATGCGAGAGCAATTGCTCGATCGTGATCGGTCCGTCGTCGGTGCCGGCGGGCTTGGCCGCGAACCACGGCAGGTATTTCTGTACCGGATCGTCGAGGCGCAGCTTGCCCTCTTCGCGCAGCTGCATGATGGCGATCGCCGCGAACATCTTGCTGTGCGACGCCATGCGGAACTTGGTCTGCGGGGTCATCGCCACCTTGTTCGCGACGTCGGCAAACCCAAAGCCCGTGGCCCACACCAGCTGCTGATCGTACACGACGCCAACGGCAATACCGGGCAGTCCGCGATACGCGATCTGTCCTTCCATCCATGCCGAGAAGAGTCGTTCCGCGCCAAGGACATCGAGGTCGGTGGCGATGGAGGGTGTGACCGGTTGCGCGGTGAGCGCGCGCGCCGTCACGAGCGACGTCGTCAGTGCCAGTGCGGCTACGGTGCGAAGGACGGCGGACGTTGAACGGAGCATGCGACCTCGAAGATGGAAATGGGTGGACAGCATTGCGGCCCGTACAACTCGGTTTACCTGTGCGGAAGTCGCGCGGCCACGAAACCGACATCGGGGGCGCGCAGCGAGACCACCTTCCCGTTCTCAAGAATCAATTCTAGCAGCAAGGCACCTCGGACCTGTTGCGGAAGCGCATGAGTCGGTGCTTGTCACGTGGTCCTTACGAACAAAACTGCCCGGCCGCGAATGGCGGCCGGGCAGTTTTGAACAGAAGTCGAGCGCAGCGGACGTAGCGTTCAGGCGGCAGTGACATTGCGACGACGGCGAACCAGGCCGCCGATGCCGAGCAGTCCAGCGGTGAGCAGTGCAACAGTCGACGGCTCGGGGACCGTTTCCGACGCAATACCGTCTTGAGACGAGACGGTCACGGTGTAGTTGCAGGTCGCGTAGCTGCCGGCATCGCTGCAATAGGCGCTGTTGTAGTTACCGTCTTTGAAGGTGGACGAGCCGGCGCGGGCATCGGCCTCCGGCAGGTCGTACGTCCCCAGCGCGAGGGTGAAATTGCCGGCTCCGAGAAAGCTCAGGATCTGGGAGTGGCACGTGCCGCCAGCTCCGCTGCAGACGTTGTAGCCGGCCTGGGCGACGGCGCCATCATCGTTGCCGGCCAGCAAGGCTCCGAGTCCAGCGCCGGTGAGCGACGTGCCGGAGAACAGCAGGATCATCGGATCGATGCTGTTCAATCCCGACGTATTGATCGTGAACGTTCCGGCGGTCGTGACCGTGAACGGCAGATAATTGATCGTGTTGGCCACGCCGAACTGCGAGAACAGCGAGAAATTGGTCTGAGCGGCCGCGTTTTGCACGGGCAGTCCGATCAGTGCGGCAACGGCGAGCGGGGCGAAGAAACGTCGCATTGTGCGGTCCGTGTGTTAGGGGATGACCCGGTTATACGAGCAGTCGAGCACGCCTTTAAGGCAATCAATGTGCCGGTCCCGGCCGTGAGTGCCGAGGTGTGGGAATCAGGTGGTAAGTCTCACCAGCGAGGTGATTTACGTCTCGTCACCCACGACGCGACCCTCGGTGCAGGGGCGTAGCAAGCGTAGCGGCAGTGCATCGGACTGTTGAGGCTGCGGAACACCGGAGCATTAGTTCGACTCGGCGGACTTGGCCACCACTCGATTTACGAAGTGAACCCGCTGCTCAGCGCGCTGTGCATGTGAGCCGGGGAGGTTGGGATTGAGTTCGAGCGCGCGCATCACTGTGCGGCGCATCGACTGAAGGGCGGTCGTATTTTTGACGTACAATTTCGCACGCGCAACCGCCGCTGCTCCCTCAGCACTCATTACCTGCCGATGCCGTTACCGATGCCGATCACGCTCTATGGATTCAAGGGTTGCGACACCGTCCGCAACGCGATGAAGTGGCTCGATGCAAACAGCGTCGCGTACGGCTTCTTCGACTATCGTCGCCAGCAGCTCGATCCGCAGGTGGTCGACGACTGGCTCGCGCGCGCCGGGTGGGAAAATGTCTTGAACCGGAACTCGACCACGTTTCGGGAGCTGCCGGAAAGCCAAAAGATTGGACTCGATGCCAAGCGCGCACACGAGATGATGCTCGCGGAAACCAACCTGATCAAACGCCCGATCCTCGACATTGGAGATGGGTTGCTGCTTGGGTTCAACGCCGATGCGTACGCGCGGGCGCTCCGGCTATAGCTGCGAGCGCCCGCGATTGTTGAAACTGAAAATTTCGCTGTCGCACATGGACTACGGGCGCGCTGGATCCTCGCTCCACCACCACTGTCTTCCAAGCGGCTTCAAGCGCGGCCAGATCTCGTCGAGCGTGTTGCCGTCGTAGAGTCGTCCGTTCTTCATGACGGAGCGAATCGTGTTGGTGTTCCGAATGTCGTCGAGTGGATTGCGGTCGAGCACTTGCAAGTCCGCGAGTTTGCCAACTTCAAGCGAGCCCAAATCCTTGGCGTGTCCGATCGCGTCGGCGCCATGCAACGTCGCCGCGCGCAGTACTTGATGACTGGTCAGTCCACCCGATGCCATCATCCAGAGCTCCCAGTGCACGCCGAGTCCTTGCAGCTCACCGTGCGAGCCCAAACCAACGCGACCACCGGCGTTGACCATCTTGGCGAGCTGCGCGGCATGTCCCTTGAAGATGTACTGATCTTCGCGATTGTATTGCAGCGATTTCCACGAGTCGAGTTCTTCATGCGGCGTGAAGTGCTTGAGCTTCGTGTCTTCGTCCACGTTGTAGTGCGTCAGCCAGTAGTTGAGCCCCGTCGGTCCACCGTAGCCCACGATCAAGGTCGGCGTGTAGGTGATGCCACTTTGCGCCTGTAGCTCGACGACATCCTTGAAGAGCGGGAAGATCGGCATGGCGTGCTCGAGCCCCGGATAGCCGTCCTGCATCAAGGTCAGATTCATCGTCAGATTCGAGCCGCCTTCGGTCGTCGCGGTGAGACCGAGTTCTTTCGCGGCCATGATCACCCACTGCCGTACTTTCCGATCGCCGGCGAGATACTGCTTGATCGTCTGCGTGTTGTAGTGATCGGCGTAGCGACGCACGACATCGCGCGCTTCATCGAGACTCTTGATGTTGTCGTTGGCAAAGATGCCGGGGCCGGTGGAGTAGAGGCGTGGGCCGATCAGTGCGCCGGTCTCCATGAGATCGGTGTACGACAGAATGTCGGTTGCCGATGTTTGCGGATCACGTTGCGTCGTGACGCCGTACGCGAGATTGGCCACGAGCTGCGTGACTTGATTGCGATGCACACCCCATCCAAACCAGTTGTGCGCGTGGATGTCGACGTATCCGGGGATGATGGTCTTGCCACTGACGTCGATGCTTTTCGCACCCGCCGGAATCTTTACCGAACCGCTCGCACCAATCGTGACAATCCGATTGTCCGTGACGACGATATCCCCCTTCTCGATGACCTGGTCGCCGTTCATCGTGATGAGACGCGCTCCGCGGAGTACCACGGTTCCGCGCGGCCGATCCTTCGTCGCGACGATGGAGACATCATGTCGCTGGGCTTCGTATGCAGCGGCAGCCTTCTTCGTGGTGTCACGCGCTGCGGCCGGTGCGCCTGGCGCGGCGGCACCCGCGGCCGAAATTGAGTCGGCGCGCGTGACCGAGTCGCGCACGGTTTGTTCGGCAAGCTGCACATCGTAGCTGAACCAACTGCGGCCGATCGAATAGAACGCGGTTCGACCGTCG
>JBKJTE010000090.1:0-16076 GCA_046590495.1 Gemmatimonas sp.
ATTTGGGAATTGGGGAAGCGGGGGCGCGGATGCAGCGCGTGGTGAGTCGTTATCTTCCCGACGTCGGCGTGGTGAAGCGTCGATGTGCGCTACCCGATTGGGGGGCGAAAGTAGACATCGGTTCCGTCGGAGGAACGCACGTGGATCTGGATCGCGAATCGCTTGCGTCGGCCATCGTTGGAACCGGTGGTGCGTGGTTACTTGGTTCGGCGGCGTTCAAGCGTCGGAGCGGGCGCTGGAACGCGGCACAGTTGCGCGGCATGGCCTACGCAGGCATCGGGTTCCTGATGACCGCTGCGGCGACCCGGTGGCTCCAGCACGCTGGCAATCGCGGGATTGCCGTTTCGCTGATCGGGACGATGCTCGCGATGCGTGGCATGTTCACGCTGGTGCGCGAACGTGCGTCGCGACGGGCCAACGAAAATCCCAACGAGAAGCCTCGGATGCCGGAGTAACGTGTCGAGCAGAGAACCAAAGCCGTTGCCAGTGATGGAGCGATACTCGCGGCACGTGTTGGTGTGCACCGGAGGCTTCTGTTCTGAATCGCGCAGCGGGCGATCGATTTACAGTCGGCTTGCGTCGCTACTGCAGCGTGAAGGGCTGCTTTTCGGGGCGACGCGCGTGAAGCGGAGCGAGGCTCCGTGTCTCGGCGTGTGCGGCGGCGGACCGATCGTTGCCGTGTACCCGGAGGGCGTGTGGTACGCGGACGTCGGGCCCGAGCTGCTGGAGCGGATCGTGATGGAGCACCTCAAGGACGGGAAGGTCGTCGAGGAGGCGGTGTTCCATCGGCTGGATGCCCCAGCTGGGTGAAAAACAAAAAACCACCCAGTAATGAGTGGTGAGTTCGAGTTCCGGGTCTTGAGTGCCCGACCGCCGGTCAACCGCTGCCGGGGACATCGTCTTCGGGGTTGCGCACATTTTGTTGTAACAGCTGCGCGATGGCCTCAGAGCTGTGCAGCCGCCGGATCCCCTCCACGAAATCCATGGGACGCTCCACAACGCCCCGGCGCACCAGCTCCTCGGCCACCGCTCGCAGATGTCTTGACCATACATACCGCGCGTGTTTGAAGAAGTTCCGCCGAGCCTCCGGGTTTTCGGCGAGAAATTGTGCGAGGGGACGCGACGCCTTGGCCGTGTTGCAGGCCATACAGGCGGTCACTACGTTGCCTGCGGAGCCATCACCGCCGCGCACCTTGGGCTGCACGTGATCGATGCTCAGCATCTCCGGCTCCCGCACGAGTCCGCAGTACGCACATCGGTACTGATCTCGCGCGAAGATGTCTCTGCGTTTCACTCAGCCTGATCCTCCGTGGACGTTCCTGATAACGCACGACGGATGTTGTTCCAGCAGGTGTCGCGCCTGTTTGAAGTGAACGAACTCAGCGCGTCGTCACCTGATGATCTCCCGCCCCGACTCACACTCAAAGCCCTCGAGGGCCTTCGTATGTCGCGTTCACGCGAGCGTATTCTTTCCAACCTCGACGAGATGTACCGCGAGGCGTTCGATCGTGCCAAGCAGTCCGACGATCCGTCGGCGATGACGTCGCTCGATTTTGCGTACCGCCGCGAACAGCTGTATTTCGAGATTCTGCTTGATGTGCGGGACGCGATGGAAAAGCGGTAGCGGTGGGTGGTGATGACTGAAGAAAATACGCGTCAGCAGACGCTGGTCGCACTGCTGGTGCTTGCCGTCGGCACGCTCGTGCTTTGCTATCCGGCGCTCGGCGGCATGACATTGCTGAACGAGAACAGCGATCAGTACATCGCCGGTTACGCATTTCGCGATTTTGCCGCGCAGTCGCTGCGCAGCGGAAACGGGTTCCCGGTGTGGAACCCGTATCTGTTTGGTGGACTGCCATACGTGGCGGCAATGCACGGCGACATTTTCTATCCGACCTTTCTGTTGCGCATGATCATGCCGACGGATGCGGCGATGACGTGGGGCATGACCCTGCACGTCTTCCTCGCTGGTTGCTTCACCTACCTGTTTCTGCGAAACGCGATCGGGCTCGGGTTTTTCGGTGCGCTGATTGGCGGACTTGCGTACGAGATGGGCGGCAATGTGGCCGGACTCGTTTCACCAGGACATGACGGCAAGATCTTTGTCGCGGCGCTGTTGCCGTTGACTCTGTTCTTTGTGCACCGTGCCATGCGCGACGGACGCGCGTGGGCGTGGGGGAGCCTGGCGTTGACGGTCACACTCGCGGTGCTGACTCCGCATCCGCAGCTGCTGCAGTATTTGCTGTTGGTGACCGGCGCCTACGCACTGTTCCTCGCGTTCAGTGCGCCGAATGTTGGTGCCAAGCTCGCCCTCAACACGGCGCTTACCCGACTTGCGTTCGCTGCGAGCGCGGTCGGTGTCGGAATGCTCGGCGGCGCAATCCAGTTCTGGCCGCTGATCGAATACATCCCATTCTCGCCGCGATCGGGCGGGAAAGGGTGGGAGCACGCCATCTCGTATTCGATGCCGCCGGAAGAGTTGATCAACACGTACTTGCCACAGTTTTCGGGGCTGCTGACGCTTTACTCCGGACGCAACGGCATTCACTTGCACAGTGAGTACATCGGAGTGGCGGTGCTGCTGCTCGCCGGGCTCGCGTTCGGGACGACGCTGGTGCGTCGCAGCATGCTCTGGTTCTGGCTGGGCGCGCTGATTGTTTCGACGCTCTGGGCGCTTGGCGGATACACTCCCTTTTTCAGTCTGGTGTACGCGATCGTGCCGGGCACGCAGTCGTTCCGCGCGCCGAGCACGATGCTGTACGTCGTGTCGTTCTGTGTTGCGCTGTTTGCAGGGATTGGTGCTGATCGTGCGTTGACGACGGGAATCAAGTCGCGTTATGCCATCGGGTGGTTGATCGGCGGACTTGTGATCGCGCTGTTGGCGAGCACGGGTGCGATAGGCAATCTCTCGGCGGGATTTGCGCTGCCTGGACGTGAGACGCGTGTCGACGGGAACGCGTCGAACATCGTGGTCGGCGCGTGGCGTTCGTTCATCGTGCTGGCGGCGACGATCGGTGTGCTGTTCGCGGCATCGCGCAAACGCGTCTCGCCGATGATTGCCGCGTGGGGCATCGTGGCGATCGCGATTGGCGACCTGTGGTCCATCGAACGTTCGTACTGGCGCTTTGCGCCGAAGGCCGCCGAGTTGTATGCCGGTGACGCGACGATCGACTATCTGAAGACGGCGCCAACCGGGCGTGTGTGGCCCATCGCGGTTTCACAAATGACGGGGACGCGTCGCGATCCGTATTTGGGCAGCGGCGAAGGCAAAGGTACCGGTTTCATGGTGCACGGCGTCCGCAGCATTGTCGGCTACCACGGCAACGAGCTTGGTCGCTACGACGAGGTCACGGGCTGGGACACCGAGGACTTCGTCAGGCGGAGCGGCAACCCGCGCGTGTGGCAGTTGTACAACGTGCGCTACATGTACACCAACGGCACCGAGCCGCCGATTCCGGGTGCACCGCGGCTCGCCGGGCCGGCGCGCAATTCCGCGGGTGACATGGTGTCGGTGTACGGCATGCCCGGGGACAATCCGCCCGCGTGGGTGACGCCGGTCGCGGTGAAGGTGCCTGATGAATCCGCGCTGCCGACGTTGCTCGACGCCCGTTTCGATCCGATGCGTGTGGCGATGTTTGGCCCCGCCACGACGCTCAGGACGCAGGAAATACCGGCGACGATGCCCGAACCTCTGGGCATCAACGTGAACGCGTCTGCGTGGCAGCCAGGGCACATCACGCTCAAGCTCGACAAGCCCGCGCCGGCGAACGCGACGCTGGTGGTGTCGGAGAACTTCTATCCCGGATGGACGGCGAGTGTCGATGGCAAAGCTGCGAAGGTCGATCGCGCGGACTATGTGTTGATCGGCGTCGAGCTTCCGGCCGGAGCCACGAATGTCGACCTGACGTTCGTGAACGCGCCGTACGAGAAAGGAAAACTGTTGACGCTCGTGTCACTCGCGCTGGCGACGCTCGCATTGGTCGCGGGGTTCGTATTCGAGACTCGGCGCAAGGCAATCAACTAGAAAAAACAGCGGCCGCGAATTTCGCGAATTGCATGAATCTGTTCCGTACCAATTCGCGAAATTCGTGTGATTCGTGGCCGCTTCTTTCGTTGATTTTGATTTGGCCCAGCACGGCGGCTCACGTCGACGCGCGTTGCACTGAGTGCCCATGTTGATGGTCGCGACGTTCTGATGACAGCGACTGATGGGGTCGGTGTTATGCTCGGCGTCTGTTCGCCACTTGCGCTGACCTCGTCGCCGAGCTGACCGTCTGGTCATGCCTATTTCGTTGCCATTTCCCGATCGCACCATGTGGACGGTTGCCGATCTGGAGCGTTTGCCAGACGACGGCAACCGGTACGAGATCTTGCACGGCGAACTGCTCGTGACGCCGCTGCCGTCGCAAGGTCATCAGGGCGTGTCAGTACGCCTCACCATTCCGATCGGACTCTGGTGCCGTGCGCATACCGGCTGGGCGATTCGTGCGCCGGGCGGTGTCTACATCAGCGAGACGACATGGCTCGAGCCTGACGTTGCCGTGTATCCGGCTCCCGAGTACTCCAATCTCTCGTGGCGCGAGATGCCGCCACCGTTGCTCGTGGCTGAAGTGCTCAGCAAGTCGACGCGCAAGCGTGATCGTCATCGAAAACGTCCGGCGTATCTTTCGCACGGTGTCGGCGAAGTGTGGCTCATCGACGAGCGGACGCGCACAGTGGAGCGCTGGACGTCGGCGTCTGAATTTCCGGAGACGTTCCGCGACTCGATCACGTGGACGCCTGATGCGACCAATCCATCGCTTGTGGTGGCTGGCGCGGAGTTGTTCGGACCTGGTGCTGCATCGCCGACAGCAGGTGCGCCGCCGACGTAGAGTCAGAGCGCAGCATGCGTCGCACCGGGGAGTATTGAGCTTTGCAGTTCTCCAAAAAAAACAAAAGCAGCCACGAATCACACGAATGTCACGAATAGCTCCGTAAAAATTCGCGACATTCGTGTGATTCGTGGCTGCTGTCCTGTTGTGTCTTTACTGCCCTCGGATGCCTGCGCCTGCCACAGGCACTGTGTACGCCCACGGCTGACGGGTGAGTGGGCGTTTGCGCGGATACACCTCGTCGAGCGTGTTGGCGTCGTAGAGACGGCCGTTCACCATCACCATGCTCACCGTGTTGGTGTTGCGGATATTCTCCAACGGATTTTTGTCGAGCACGATGAAGTCGGCAAACTTGCCTGCTTCGAGCGAACCGATTTCTGTGCCGAGTCCGATCGCTTCGGCGCCAACGATCGTCGCCGCGCGCAACACATCGTGCTGCGAGAGTCCGCCGGACTGGAGCAACCACATCTCCCAGTGCATGCCCAGTCCCTGTAACTGGCCGTGACTGCCAACACCGATCTTTCCGCCTGCTTCGACCGTGTTCTTGACGTCGATCGCATGCTGCCACATCGCGTACTCTTCCTTTACCGCGAAGCCGGCGGGGCCAGGTGCGTTGCCAGCACCACGACGACGAATCTTGCTGTCGAAGTCGACGGGGTGTGTGAAGCGCCGCAGTTTCGCATCATCCATCAGGTTCTCCGTCTGGTAGAACCACCCTTCGCCGAACGGGCCACCGTATTCGACGATGAGCGTCGGAGAGTTGGTGACACCGGTCTCCTTGTACCACTGAAAGACGTCGTTGTACTTGGGTGTGATCGGCAGTGTGTGCTCGATGCCGGGATAGCCATCGACGCCGTGCGTGAGATTCAACTTCATGTCGAGACCACCTTCTGTCGTCGGCATGATGCCAAGTTCTTTCGCCGCCATGATGATCCACTGACGCTGCTGACGATTGCCACTCATGTACATCTTGAGCGTCTTGGTGTCATAGTACGTCGCGTAGCGCTGCAGGATTTCACGCGCATGGGCGAGATCGCGCACCGGCTCGGACGAAAACACACCGGGGCCGGTCGTGTAAATGCGCGGTCCGATCATGTCACCCATCTCGACATGATCCGTGTACGACAGGAAATCCGTGGTCGCCGTTTGCGGATCGCGCGTGGTGGTCGTGCCGTACGCCAGGGTCGCGAGATACTGCCACGTTTGCGTGTTGTGGATCTGCGGCGTGAGCCACTGCGGATGGTAGTGCGTGTCGACAAAGCCTGGCATGATCGTCTTGCCGGTGATGTCGAACAGCTGCGCGCCTTCAGGAATCGTGACCGTGCCGCGCGCACCGACAGCGACGATGCGGCTGTCCTTCACCACGACGTCCGCGTTCTCGATGATCTCCTTTCCCTTCATCGTGAGCGCACGTCCACCACGAAATACAGCGACGCCCTTCGGCAGATCACGCGTTGCATTCAACGCGACGCGCACTTCGGCGGGCTTGTAGCCCGCTGGCGTCTTCTTGGTGGTGTCAGCTTTTGCGACGGAATCCGAACGCGCGATGCTGTCCTTTACCGACTTCGTTGTATCGGCACGAAGTAATGCCTTCGCTTTGCCGTCAACCTTGAGTGAGTCTTCAACAACTTTCGCGCGCGCGAGATCGTACGTCCACATCGCGTTGCCGAGTGCCCACATGAGCTGCTTGCCGTTGCTCGTCCAGGTCGGGAACTCACCGCCGACGGTGTTCAACTTCTTCACCGGCACCGGCGCGGCCGCAGGTGCCGACACATTCACCGTCGGCGGTGTGCTGCCGACCTGCGTGACCGTGATCGTGTAGAAATCCATGCCGACCATTGCCAACGCCTGATCACCATTGGGCGACATCAGTACGAGCCCTGCTGGGGGCGGCTGCGGCGGTGTCGGCTCGCCCTGCGGATCGAGATGCGTCGAACCAAATCCAAACGCGCCGAATCCGAATCCGCCTGCGATATCGGCACCGATCGGGCGCGCGCCACGTCCACCGATGTACTGACCGACGCCGCGCGCAACCAGTGCTGCGTCGAGGCCAACTGGAATTTCGCCTTCAGAACCACCAGCGCCCGGAGGCAACGGTCCAGTAACGCGCAGATGCGTCTTGAGATCCGTGCCATCCCAACGGAACGACTGCAATCCTGCGCCGCTGTACGCAAAGACGCGCGTGGTGTCCTTCGTGAAATGCGGTGCGCCCATGCCACCACTCGGCATGATTGCCGTGACCTGTCCACCTGCTGCAGGAATCCAGATGAACTCTGCCGCAGCAGGTCCAAAGAATGCGCCGCCCGCCTCCTGCATTTCGCGCGCAGCGGCACGCAGCGCGACGATGCGATTGGTCGACGACCACGCCAGGTCGGTGTAGAGACCGCCGTTCACGAGCGCACGCGACGACCACGCGCCCTTTGCATCCTGCGTTGCGCGCATGATGGCACCGCCGCGCGCGTCATGCCACGTCACGTACGCGAGCGACTTTCCGTCGGGGGACCAGACCGGATTGAACTCACCGATGTCGCCGGTGGTGACGCGCGTCGGCGTTCCGTTCGGCAGCGGCATGGTGTAGATGCGGCCGAGTGCGGAGAAGGCGACCGTCTTGCCATCGGGTGAGGGTGCGATGTCGCGAATCTGACGCGCCTTGAACGTCGAGGCCGTGTCGACTTTGTACGCGAACTTCACTTCCGGTCCCATCTCGAGCTTCACTTCTGCTTCGAACGGAATTCTGGTCGGTGCGCTTTTGTCGACGGGTACACGCCAGATCTCTCCGCCATAGGTGACGACGATGGCTTTCGAATCGGGGGTGAACGAGTAGCCCGGATACGCGTCCATCGGTGCGCGCGATTCCATGTCGTCGCGCTGCACGGGGAAGGCGAGCCAGTCTTCCTGCTGCGTCTGCAGATCCCGAATGCGAAGCCCCGTCTTGGTTTCGAAGCGCGTGCCGTAGACCAGATACTTGCCGTCGGGCGAGAGTGCGGGGCGGAAGCCTGAACCGAAGCGAGTGGACATCTGCGCTGCGCGTCCCGATTCCTTGTCCCACACGTACAGCTGGTACTGCGCGCCGATGCTGTTGTACTGCCAGTCGCCGTTGCGTGCCGCGAACCACAGATAGCGCGGATCTTTTCCGTACGCAGCACCAACCATCTTGAGAGTCGGTGGCACCGCCGGCGTGGTTGTCAGCGGTAAACCGTTTCCACCGTCGATATGATACTGCCACAACTTTGCAGTGCCGCCGAGTCCACCGGAGCGCGACGCAATCACATATTGTCCGTCCGGTGTCCACTCGGGCGAGACGTACATGTTGTTGTTGCCCTTCGTCAGCTGTGTGGTGTCCTTTTTGTCGAGGGACATGATCCACACGTTCTCACCGCCGGAGCGATCGGAGATGAAGGTGAGCTTCCGGCCGTCCGGTGAAAACCGCGGTTGCGCGTCGAAACCCATGCCGCTCGTGAGCCGCGTCGCTTTGCCGCCGGCGATCGGCAGGGTGTAGAGATCGCCGAGCAGGTCGAAGACAATGGTCTGACCATCGGGCGACACGTCGAGCGACATCCACGTGCCTTTGGTGGTCGTGAACGTCGCAGTGCGCGCGGTCTTGAGCGGGAGTGTGACGTTGGCGGCAGGCGAGGCTGGGGCCTGTGCGTGTGCACCGATTGACAGGGTGGCGAGAGCCAGAGTGCCAACGGCGATCGACCTTCGAATAAGAGGCATCGGTGGGAGCGGCATGGAGGGAACAGAAATGCGCTGCAGAAAAGGTGATGAGCGAACCCCGGATTGGCGAGTCGTCCGGCAGCGGGCTTACCGGTCCACTGCGGGCTGGTACGTTTCCGCCCGGTGTCGTGCACGTGGTGCTCACGCACCTCGTACTCGTGTCCGCGTGATCCTTTTTCCGATGCGGGGTGGCCGTGAACGCTCAGGTGCGGTGTGGGATGATGCTCTTGTGCGCAGGCGCTACGCGTACTCTTGGCGCGCAGGGCGGCGCTGTGAATCTGCAAAATGGCTTGCGGCTCAGTGCCGCCGGTGCCTACGACTCGGCGGCGCTCGTCTTCGAGGCGATCGTCGCGGCGAAGCGACCGGCGACACCGCGGGCGTTGCAGGAACTCGTCGGACTCTACGCGCGGGCAGATCGAAAGGACGACGCCTATCGGGCCTTCGAGAGCGCGCGCGCGAGCGGAACGGATTTAAGTGGGATCGCCGCTCGCAATGATATCGGTTCACTGAAGAGTGATCGCCGATTCGCGATACTCTTTCCACGGCCGTCGGATTTCGCACGCCCGTTTGTCGAGCCGGTGCGAATCATTCACGAATGGCGCGGCGACAGCGTCGGCGACGAATTCGGTTGGATTGCGCGCGGCATCGGCGATGTCGACGGCGATCGTGTGATTGATGTCGTCGTGTCGGCGACGATGAATCCGCCGTTTGGTGCGACGCACGGAAAGGTGTACGCGTATTCGGGCAGGAGCGGGAAGTTGCTCTGGTCGCACGCGGGCGAACTGGGGTGGGTGTTGGGCACGAGCGTCGAGTCGGCGGGGGATGTCGATCGCGATGGCGTCCCGGATGTCATTGCCGGCGCACCCGGTGCGTTGCGCGCAATCGTCTGGTCGGGGCGGACGGGACGCGAACTCCATCGGTTTTCCGGCGATTCGAGTGAAGCCAACTTCGGTGGCGCGGTCTCGGGCGTGGGCGACATTGATAGCGACGGGTTCGACGACGTGATCGTCGGCGCCTCGGGCACGAGCGCGCTTCAGCGTGGGGCGGGACGCGCGATTGTGTTCTCGGGAAAGACCGGTGCGCGACTGCTTACGCTCGATGGCGCGGGTGCGAACGACGCGTTCGGTTCGGCGGTCACGGGATCGAACGGCCAGTTGATCGCGATTGGTGCGCCCGGAGCCGGTGCCACGCATCGCGGTCGCGTCTATCTTTATGATGGTCGCAGTACATCTGCGCGTTTCACCAAGGACGCCGACGACACCGGCGGCGCGCTTGGCGCAATGTTCGTGTCGACGCCGGGTGATGTGAACGGCGACGGGGTCGCTGACGTCTTCGCCTCGGACTTTGCGAACTCCTCGGGTGGTGCTGGCAGTGGGCGCGCGTACGTCTACTCCGGCGCGACAGGTGAGACACTGCTAACGCTGTCCGGTGCGCGGGTCGGCGAGGCGCTCGGCACCAGTGCGTCGCGCGCGGGAGACGTGGACGGTGACGGTCGCGCGGATCTCGTGATCGGGGCGTGGCAACATGGCAGCGCCGCGTGGTCCGGCGGACGGGTGACTGTCTACTCCGGCGCGACCGGTCGCGTGCTGCAACAGTTCACCGGTCGCATCCCCGGAGAGACACTCGGTTTCGATGCCGTCGGCATCGGCGACGTCGATGGCGACGGCGCAGTCGATTTTCTAGTGACGTCGGCGTACAGTGCCGTGCACGGGAGTCGCTCGGGGCGCGTTTATGTGGTGGCGGGAAAGCGCATCGGTAAACCGCACTCAACGCGCAAGCAGCGCCGTTGAGCAGTCGCGTGAACGCGGCGTCGCTACCGCTTCCACATCAGATAGACACTCGCGACGAGGCCGATCGCGCCGATGATCGTGCGCATCAGCTTCTGCGGGGTGCGCTGTGCGAGCCCGGAGGTGAAGTAACCGCCGATCACCGAGCCGACGGCCATTGCTGCAGCGATGGGCCAGTTGACGATGCCTTGCGTGGCGAACGTGATCGCGGCGACGGCGTTGAAGCATGAACCGCAGACGTTCTTGAGACCGTTCATCTGGTGGATGTTGGTCAGTCCCATGAGACCGAGTCCAACGAGCATCAGAATGCCGGCACCCGCGCCGAAGTAGCCGCCATAAATCGCGATCGCGAGTTGCAGCGCGAGGAAGTGCCACGGCGGCGACAAGCGCGGAATCGAATTCTGCGTGACGATGTCGTCGCCATTCGTTTCACCATTCGCATTCGTCGTCGAAGACCCACTCCTGACGCGCGCCGCACGTGATTGACGGAGCAGCCAGTCAGACACGGGACGCTGAACGACGAACAATACAGTCGCTCCCAACACCAGCCATGGCACGAGCGCAGAGAAGCGCGCAGTGGGCGTCGACAGCAAGAGCAATGCGCCGAGCAAGCCACCGAGCAGACTTGGGATCGCCAGTTGTAGCGCCCATCGCCCTGCGCCACGCATCGCGCTGCGATAGCCCCAGAGACTTCCCATCGACCCCGGCCAGAGTGCGACGGTGCCGGTGGCATTCGCGACGATAGGCGGCACGCCGAGCCCAACGAGCGCGGGAAAGACGAGCAGCATGCCGCCGCCCGCGACAGAATTCACGGCGCCGCCCAGCGCAGAGATTGCCGCGATCGTGATCAGTTGTACCGGTGTCGGCATTGCGTCGGGATCAGGCGGGCAAGTTCAGCGCGTCGCTCTTCGCTTTGGCGACTTCGGCTTCGTTCAGTGCACGCTGGGCGATGCGTGCCAGAAAGAGTGCGAGTGCGACGGTGACTATAACGCCGGCGACCAGAATCTTGCCGGAGATCGGCGACGATCCATCGGGACGCGGCCCTGCACCCGATGCGCTGCCGAACGCAGCGTAGACGAGCACGATGGGTGTGAGTCCGAAAGTGCCAAGTACGAAGTCGCGCAGCTTCACGCGTGTGACGCCGAGTGCGTAGTTGGTGAGCACGAATGGCACGGCGGGTGACAGGCGCAGCAGGAATACGAGGCGTAGTCCGTCTTCACCAATGACACGATCGATGGCCGCGAGTTTTGCATTCTTCGCGACGCGTTTGGCGACCTGCTCACGTGCGACATAACGGCCGAGCAGGAAGGCGGTGGTTCCTCCGATGACAGCGCCGGTCATCACGAGCGCGGAGCCCTTGACCATGCCGAAGACGGCGCCTGCGACCATGGTGAGCAGGAAAGCGGGGAGCATCAGCACGACGACGGCGATGTACGCGCCGACGAATGCGAAGGGCGCCCACGCGCCGAGTGTGTGCACCCAGGCGGCGAACTGGGGCAGCCAGGGTGAGAGCAGGCGTCCGACAACGAGTCCGAACACCAGTGGGACCGCGATGCCGGCGGCACGCGTGATGTTCTTGAGGTCAATGCGCATGTCCTGAACGATAGCGGAGTGGTGGGGTCGCCGACGCGCGCGTCTGCGCAGGCGGGATTGCTGTTGGCGTGGGGCTTGCGAACGGCCGCCGTGTCTCGGGTCGCCGCTGGCTGCTTGGGGGCCCGGCTCGCGCGGGGCGCGATGCCGAGGCCCCCAGCGCCGATGCGGCTCTCGAGGACACCCCGGCCGGTCGCGGCTCCGGAGATGGCGAGGGTGGGGAATGCGCGGACAGCGGGTAGTGGGTGCGGGCGGGCCGGGGCGGCGGGGGTGTCGCGGTGATGGGGGGGAGCGGCGGTGGGGTCTGGTGCGCGATGTCAAGGTTGGGTGCGAGAGGTGCAAGAGGTGCAAGACGTGCGAGACGAAGTACCCGGGGTGCAAGGCGGCGCGGGCCAAGGCGAGAGCATCGGGGAACGCGCGACTGGTGCCCACGCGACGCAACCCGCATCGTTGCGCATGACTAAACACATCTCAAAACGCGCCGCTGTTGTCGTTGCGGGTGCGGCCGTGGCGCTGGCCGTCGCATGTGCGACGAAAAAGGAGACCGCGCCGGCCACACTGGCGATTGTGAACGCGCGCGTATGGACCGGCGACAGTGCGCAGCCGTGGGCAGAAGCGGTGGCGATTGCGGGCGAGCGGATAAGTGCAGTAGGCACGTCAGCCGAGATCAACAACCGCACGGACAAGGCGACACGGGTGATCGACGCGCATGGTGCGATGGTGACGCCGGGGTTCATCGACAGTCATGTGCACTTCAACGACGGTGGATTCGCACTGTCCTCAGTGCAGCTGCGCGACGCCAGAACGCGCGAGGAATTTGTGCGACGCATCGCAGCGTTTGCGAAGACGCTGCCCAAAGGCACGTGGATTCGAAACGGCGATTGGGATCACACCAATTGGGGTGGTGAACTCCCGTCGCGCGCGTGGATCGATTCGGTGACACCGGACAATCCCGTGTGGATCAACCGTCTCGATGGCCACATGAATCTGGCGAACTCGTTGGCACTCGTGGCTGCGAAAGTGGATCGCAACACGAGAGACATCGACGGTGGCGCGATCATTCGCGATGCCGAGGGCGAGCCGACTGGGATCTTCAAAGACAACGCGATGTCGCTGGTTGACGCTGTACAGCCGCCGCGCAACGATGCGGAGTGGGATCGCGCGCTCGATACTGCGATGACATATGTGAGCGCGCGCGGCGTCACGAGTGTGCATCACATGGGTGACTTTGAAGGACTCACCGCGTTACGGCGCGCGCATGACGCGAAGAAGCTGCGCACACGAATTGTGGCGCAGGTTCCGCTTTCACGATGGGCAGCGTTGCGTGACACGGTCGCTGCACGGGGACGTGGCGACGTCTGGCTTCATATCGGTGGACTCAAAGCCTTCGTTGACGGATCACTCGGCTCGCACACGGCGGCGATGCTTGCTCCGTTCAGCGATTCGCCGAAGGACAGCGGGTTCTTTGTCACGCCGCCGGAGAGTTTGTATGCATGGACGAAAGCAGCAGACGCCGCTGGGCTGCAGGTGATGGTGCATGCCATCGGTGACCGTGCGATCCGCACTCAGCTCGACATCTTCGAGCGCGTCATCAAGGAAAATGGCCCGCGCGATCGACGCTTTCGGATAGAACACGCGCAGCATATCGCGCCGCCCGAGATTCCGCGCTTCGCGCAGCTCGGTGTGGTCGCAAGCATGCAGCCGTATCACGCGATCGATGACGGACGCTGGGCCGGCAAGGTGATCGGCGCCGAGCGCGCCAAAGGGACGTATGCGTTTCGTTCGCTGCTTGATGCCGGTACGACGTTGGCGTTTGGCAGCGACTGGTTTGTCGCGCCGCCCGCGCCACTCGAAGGAATTCAGGCGGCGGTGACCCGTCGCACGCTCGATGGCAAGAATCCGAACGGCTGGGTTCCCGAGCAAAAAATCACGCTGGACGAAGCGTTGCGCGCATACACACGCAGCGCGGCGTTCGCTGGTTTTCAGGACAAGGATTTGGGAGTGTTGCGCGCGGGTATGCTGGCTGATGTTGTCGTGCTCGATCGCGATTTGAGCAAGATCGCGCCGGAGACGATTGCGGATGCGCACGTGCAGTTCACCGTCGTTGGTGGGCGCGTGGTGTTCGAGCGGAAGTAGGGCGGGGTTGGTGCGGGGCCCGCGCGACGGCCGCAGGATGCCCCAGTCGCCGCGGGCTGCTTGCCGCGCCGGCTTCGCTCGTCGACTAGCGCAAACACGCAGTTCCAGCAGCCGCCCCTCTCTCCCCCCAGGGCGCCAGAAAACACGCCCGGCGAGGTCGCACCCGGGCCACCCGTCCGCCCGTCATCCGCGCTGGCGCTTGCCCGACGGGAGGCCGAGGGTCACCCAAACGCCGCATCGTTCCGAGTGCAGCGAGGAATGTCGGCGGCGCTTTGGGGGAACCCCGCGGCCAACCCGTCCCGCACCCCTCGCTCCGGCTAGATCTCGACACGGCTCACCCCAGCGCTCACACCCAGCCGGGCGTACTTTGAAGCAGCCGCCCTCCACGCGGCCCCTTACCGATTTTTTGGAGGTTTCTGGATGTCATCGCGGACTTTCCGTCCCTGGCTCGCGCTCGTCACCGCCGTTGCGCTGACAACGCTGGCCGCTCCCGCCGCGCACGCGCAAAGCATCACCACGCCGAAGGCGTTCCTCGGCCACAACATCGGCGACGACTACTTCCTCCCGACGTACGACCAGTTCATGGCGTACTGGAAGAAGATCGACGGCGAGTCGAATCGCATGCAGGTTACGGAGATCGGCAAGACTGCCGAAGGTCGCCCACACTTCGCCGCGATCATTACCGCCCCGGAAAACTTCGCCAAGCTCGCCCGCTACAAGGTAATCTCCAAGCGGCTGCAGGCTGCGCGTGGACTGACCGACGAGCAGGCGCGTGCCCTCGCCAAGGAAGGCAAATCGGTCGTGTGGATCGACGGTGGATTGCACGCCACGGAAGTTGTCGGCGCGAACCAGCTGATGGAGACGAGCTATCAGCTCGTCAGCCGCAATGACGAAGAAACGACACGCATTCTCAAAGACGTCATCGTCGTCATGGTGCATGCCAATCCGGACGGCATGCAGATGGTGGCCAAGTGCTACATGCAGAACCCCGTCGAAACGGAGCGTCGCGCGCCGTGCTCGACGCGGCTGTACAACAAGTACGCCGGTCACGACAACAACCGTGACTTCTACATGTCGAATCTGCCAGAGTCCCAGAACCTGAATAAGCTCATGTACTGGGAGTGGATGCCGCAGATCATGTACAACCACCACCAGACCGGCCCCGAAGGCACGGTCATCTTTTCACCGCCGTTCCGCGATCCGTTCAACTACAACCTCGATCCCATGATCGTCATGGGCCTCGACATGGTTGGCGCCGCGATGCACCAGCGTTTCCTTCAGGAGAACAAGCCGGGCTTCACGATGCGCTCCGGGTCGAGCTACTCGACGTGGTGGAACGGTGGTCTGCGCACGACCGCCTACTTCCAGAACATCATCGGTATCCTGACTGAAATCATCGGCAGCCCGACGCCGGGGACGATTCCGGTGACGCTGAGCCAGATGTTGCCGCGTGGCGATCTTCCCGCGCCGATCGCGCCGCAGGAATGGCACTTCCGTCAGTCGATCGATTACTCGGTCACGGCGAACTACTCCATCCTCGATCTCGCGTCGCGCTACAAAGATCAGTTCCTGTTCAACATCTATCGCATGGGAGCGAACCAGATTGAGCGCGGGAGCCGAGATCACTGGACCGTGTCGAACGAAGACATGGTGCGTGCCGATTCTGCGGTGCGCGGTGGTGCACCGGCGATGGCAGCGGCCGGCCGTGGTGGACGTGGCGCGGTCGCGCCGAATCCCGATGCCGGAGGCTTTGGTCCGCGCGGCCCGAGCATGTCGATCGCGCAGTACAACGCCGTCTTCAAGGATCCGGCCCGTCGTGATCCGCGCGCGTTTGTGATTCCCGTCAACCAGCCCGACTTCTCGACCGCGACCAAGTTCGTCAACGCGATCCGCTATGTCGGCGTCGAAGTCCAGCAGGCGACTGCGTCGTTTACTGCGAATGGGAAAAGCTATGGGGCAGGATCATATGTCGTGC